>CAYLIT010000015.1:14591-16151 GCA_964383835.1 uncultured Eubacteriales bacterium | reverse complement strand
AATCGATGCCGTCGCGGGGCTTGGCCGAAGCGGTTGCGGTGGCGAGGATAACGGTATCACCGTAGCGGACGAGCGCAGAGCCGTTGGCAAGACCTGCGATCTTTCCGGTTTCGATGACGAGGATCATAGAGCTTGGGGATATTATATTCCTGCTGTGCCTTTTCCGCACGCTCACGGATCAGATCGCAAACGGCGACCAATTCCACGTCCTTGAAAACCTCTTTAAAATTCTTCAAATAGATGCCGCTGATACAACCGACGCCTACCATACCTACTTTTTTCATATTCATCACCTCTTACCACTATTTTATCTCTTTATAATTGCCAATACAAGAAAACTATGGTATAATAAAGGACAAAAGTTCATGTTTTGGGAGAATACCATGTTTTATGAATACCACCGATCCGTCGGAACGGACTATCTGATGGTTTCTGCAAAGCCATCGAAAAATCACTCCTTCCCCCTGCATCTGCATCAAAGCTTTGAGCTGGTCTTCGTCAGTAAGGGGACGATGCAGGTTCAGATCGCAGATGAGGAATTTTCCGTTTCGGCAGGGCAGGCCGCCTTGATCTTCCCCGGTCAGCTTCATGCTTATTTAGGGGGAACAGATGCCGAAAGAAGGACCGCCATCTTTTCCAAGGACTACCTGCCGGAGCTGCAAGCCAAGCATTATCCTGTTTTTTCGGTACAGCCCGACCTTTGCGAGCTTCTGACAGAGCAAAAAGAGAATCCCTTTGCGGTGCGCTCCCTGCTTTACGGCATGGCGGCGCAATACGTGCAAGGAGCGCTCCATACCCCCAAGGTCATGGAGCAGGAGCACCTGATCTGCAAAATCGCCCAATACCTGGAAGCGCACTATACCGAGAAGATCACCCTCAAAAAAATGGCCACCGATCTAGGCTACCACTACCGCTACCTTTCGGGGGTGGTCAACCGCAGCTTCGGGGTGGGCTTTTGCAAGGCGGTCAACCAATATCGGGTGGACCTGGCCTGCCGTCTTCTGAAAACCGAGGACCTCAACGTCACCGAGATCGCCTTTCGGTGCGGCTTCGACTCCCTGCGTAATTTCAACCGTTGCTTCAAGGAGCTGACGGGCAAAACTCCCCTGGAGTACAAAAAATAACGGCTGCAATGCAGCCGTTATTTTTTATACGCTTAAAACTACCTTACCGATATTTTCTCCCCGCTCTAAAATGGCGTGGGCTTCGGCGGCCTGCTCTATCGGCAGAACCTTATAGATGGAGGGCTTGATGGTACCGTCCTCGATCTTCGGCCATACCTTTTCCACCAGCTCCGCCAGCAAAGCGGCCTTAAAAGCAGGGGTGCGGTTACGAAGCATACTGCCCACCAGATGCAATCCCTTAGTCAAAAGAGGACGCAGCTGAACGGTGGTTTCGATCCCTGCCAGGGTAGAGATCACCACCCAGTAGCCGCCCCGCGCCATATAGGGCAAACTTTTGCCCAGGGTCTCACCGGACAGGCAATCCATGGAAACGGCAACGGGGGTGCCGTTTTCCTCCTCTGATTTCAGAATATCTTCCACCGATTGCGTCTTGGAA
>CAYLIT010000015.1:0-14581 GCA_964383835.1 uncultured Eubacteriales bacterium | reverse complement strand
GCTCCCAGGGGCTTGATCTTCTCGGCGATCTCGTCGGACAATACCGAGGTAATGACCCTGGCTCCGAAGGCCTTTGCCAAGGGGATGGCCACCGAGGCCAAACCGCTGGCACCGGCGGGAATAAAAGCTGTCTGCCCCGCCTCAAGATGCCCTTCAATAAAAAGATTCAGATAAGAGGTGGCATAGGCCTCGGGCAAAGCCGCAGCCTCCGCCATGGAAAGTCCCTTAGGGATCGGCATCAGCATATCGTATTTGACCGCTACGTACTCCGCGTAGCCGCCGCCTCCCAAAAGGGCGCACACCCGATCCCCCACCTGCCAATCAGTCACCTTCGAGCCGCACTCCACGATCTCGCCTGCAACCTCCAGCCCCATCCATTCGGGGCATCCGGGCGGAGAGGGATAGGCGCCCTTCCGCTGCAAAAGATCCGCTCGATTCAAAGCGGCGGCGCGGATCTTCACCAACACCTCGTCCTCCTTCATGACGGGGTCTGCCACCTCGGTCCATACCAAGTTTTGTTGTTTATCCACCAACATTGCTTTCATGTTTATTCCCTCACATTTTTTCAAGATACGCATCCATCCGCAGACCGACCTCGGTATCAACGGGGGTGTAGTCCTTGGGGATATTCCCGATCTCCAGCTTCAGCCCTTCATACATCGGGGTCATCTCCTCCTGCTTCAGCCCTGTTATTGCAAGCACCTTAGAATTATCGGTGATCCTATGAAACAGCCTTGCATATTCCAGCTGCCACCTTGCATTCAAACTCATTTCGGGACTTTTAATGCGCAGATAATCCTCCTTATCCACCCATACTGCCTCCAGCCCGACCAGCTCGCGGTAGTACTCGGCGATGGTCTCCCAGGTCTGATATTCGGCGGAGCAAACGTTATAGGCCTCCCGCATGGCTTCCTTTTTAAAGAGCAGCCGTGCGATCATCTTGGCCACGTCGCCGCCCCAGGAAAGGGTGGCGGGCTTATCCTTGGCCTGCACGGGCAGAATCACCTTCTTGCCCATCAAAGCGCGGGCAACGCAGTCCTTGAACTCCAACGTTACCAGCTGCAGCCGACCGGTGGAAAAGGTGGTGGCGGGTCGGACGATGGTGAAATTTTCGTAGGGGGATGCCATCAGCAGATCCTCATTCTGCGCCTTATAGATGCAGTAGTCGTGGGAGGCAAGCAATTGCGCATCCTCCGAGGAGTCCCAAAGGCGGGGTGAGGTCTCTCTGACAGGCTGCTCCTTATCGTCATAGACGCGGCAGGAAGAAAGGAAGATATAATGGTCGGTATTGTCCAAAAACAGCTTATAGTAATCGGCCAAATCATGCCTTCCGTAGCTCATAAAGTTGACAATACCGTCAAATCGCTCCTGCAGTAACGTTTTCAGAAAAGCCTGATCAAAGGCATCCCCTTTTATATACCTTGCCATAGGCTCCCAGGGAGCGGTCTCATCCAAAGCCACACCCGTCACCTCGTAGCCCAGCTTCACCAGCTCGGGAACGAGATACCGCCCCATTGCGCCGGTTGCACCCAATACTAAAACCTTTTTCACGTTTTCTTTCATGTTTTCATACTCCTTTATTCTCTATAAACGATCTGCCCGTCTGCGACAGTAAAAACACATCGGTAACCACTTAGATTGCAAAAACGATTACCCGCCGAATCGGTGAGATCAAAGGGCTCGTCGGTATACTCCAACACCGTGATATCGGCGCAACCGCCTTCCTTTATGCACCCCCACTCCCCTTCCTTTCCAAGAACCTTGGCAGGGATAGAGGTCACGGCTTTGAAGAGCTGTTCCTCCGTCATTCCCGCTGCCCGCGCCATGCTCATACACAACGTCATGCCGTATCGGCCGCCTCGCTTATAAGCACTGCAACAGGTGATATCGGTACTGATGGTATCCGGCAGGTAGCCGAACTCAACAGCGGCCCTTAAATTTGCAAAATCCGTGTGAACGTGTCCTGCAAAGCCCGAATCTAATACGACTCCTTTTTGCTTTGCAATTTTAAAGGCTTCAAAGTCCTTTTCGACACAGGAATTTTCTCCTCCGTGATAGATATGGGTTAAGATATCGCCCGCCGACAGCGTTTCAACGATCTCTGCCATGGAGGTGGGCGAATGGGAGCAATGCACCATCACCTTTAAGGATTTGCTTCTGGCATAAGCGCAGATTTCCTTCAGCGGTGTGATATCGCGAACCTCTGTGACCGTCGTATCAAAGTACACCTTGATGCCGATCGCCCGCTCACCGTATTTTGCGAGCAGCGCTTCCGAAAAGGAAAGCTCCGCATGATTTTCCTTAATTCTTGAGCCGACAAATACGGTGTTTTTCACACCAAGAGCCTCCAGCAACGCCTTACTGCCGTATTCGCTTCCGGCATCGTTGACGGCGGTGACCCCAAAGGGAAAACTGCTCATATGGGGCTCGATGCCGTATTTTTCCGAGGCAAAGCCCTTCATATGGACGTGCAGATCCACAAGCCCCGGCGAAACGGTCTTGCCGCTTGCATCATAGGTATAATCGGCAGGCTCGGCGATCTTTTCTTCGATTTTTGCAATTATTTTTCCATCGGTAAGAACATCGGCAAAAAGGAATTTTTCGCCGTCCCAAAGTCGACCGTTTTTAATCAATATTCGTTCCATAAAACCGTACGCCTCCAACCACCTCATCGAGTACCTCCTGCACCGCATATTCATGGGCATAGGTGAAGGGGTTTTTCTTTTCGCCGACGATATAGGCATAAAAATCCTGCATCATTTCATCGTAGCGCCCCCCTGCGGTATGATCCTCAAAGGGCAGGAGGATCTTGCGATCCTCATAGGTAGCATCGGCAATGGAGGTATCGGACCAGGTCATGGTGACGGGACGCTCCAGGGGGCAGATATTCACCGTGCCCTTACTGCCCGAAACCATCAGTTGCCGCCGCCCGAAGCCGTTGACCTCCACCGAGGAAACGAACACCCGTGCCAGCGCCTTTTCATATTCCAATACCGCCAGATTATTATCGGCAAGGTCGATGCCGTCGAGCCCGGAGTGCTTCAAAAAGGAGTGTACCTTTTCCGGCTTGCCCAAAAGATAAACGATCAAGTCCACCAGATGGGAGCCTAAAATATACATGATCCCGCCGCCAAAGTTTGTCAACCATTTCCTATATTCCGGCTTGTGGAAGGTACTCATTTCCGCATTAATGGAATAGATCTCCCCCAGCTTGCCCTCTTGCACCAGCTCAAAGCATTTTTGCACCGCAGGATTATAGCGGTACATATACCCGAGCTGTATCACCAAGCCCTTTGCCTCGGCGGTATCTAAAAGCTGCTTATATTCATCAAGCGTGCCGCTTGCCGGCTTATCCATATGAATATGCTTGCCCGCATTGATACACAGTTGGGCATACTTTGTCAGATCCCATACGTCACTCTCCACGAGGATAGCGTCGCTTTTGGCGATCACCTCCTCAACGCTCATGCGGGGAAGCCCTTCGTAGCCCTTGTTGGCACCGCGCTTTTCGATCCAGCGCTCGTTTTCTTCGGCATAGCCCACGATCTCAAAGAGGTCAGGGAATTTTCGCGCGGCCTTCATTTTGGCCTCACTGTGGTTGTGGCCGATGCCGATTTGTCCTAATTTGATCATTGTTCTCTCCAATCGAATACCGTTCCCAAGGGGAAGCTCGGGTCATCGCACAGTTCAGTATAAATTTCGGGTGCCGCCTCCGGCTTCACCACCCGTGATACAATGGGCTCGACCTGTACCCGTCCTGCGGCGATCAGATCAAGGATGGCCTTGCAATCGTCCTGGTGGGTCCAATGATGGGGGAAGGACTCCGCCTTGGGGCGCACAAAGTTATGGGCGCCGATCAGCTTAACACCGGGGCGGTGCACCTGCTGATAATAGTCCACGGCGCAGTCCGAAACGCGGGTACAGCCCAAAAGAGCAATGCGACCCATCCACGAGGCACACTCCAATGCCTGCTTCATGGCGGCAGAAACGCCCGTCACCTCTACCGTAGCGCGTACGCCCTTCCCCTTGGTGACCTTCATCACCTGCTCGGTAAAATCGGGAGCGGAAGGGTCGAAGGCATAGTCTGCGCCCAGCTTTAGAGCAAGCGTGCGGCGCTCGGGATTAAGATCGGCGGCGATCAGGGGATAAGCTCCGCTGAGTCGCAGAAATTGGATGGCAAAGGTTCCCAAAAGACCCAAGCCCATCACCATGGCGCTCTCACCCAGCTCCAATTCCAGCTTCCGTACGCCGCCCAAGCCCATGGTGGCGATCACCACGAAGGCGGCATCCAAGGAATCAACAGCATCATTCTCCACCTTGGTCACCTTGATCTCCGGAACAACGTTATATTGGGAGTGGTGGCCGTGGTAGACCAATACCCGATCCCCCACTGAAACGGTCTGCACCGCAGACCCGATCTCGGTCACGTACCCCACCCCGCAATAGCCCAGCCTACGCGGCCACTTGGAGCCGGTATTGGGCAACCCTAAAATATTGGCTCGCTCGGTACCGCCGCTGATGACGGTGTAGTCCATTTTCACCTTAACACTGTCTGCATTCATGGGGTTCAACTCCCCATCCAGAACCTCTGCCGTCCTCGGCGCAGTAAATACGATCGATTTATTATTCATACGTTTCTCCTCATTTGATCAGATCCAACCCATCGATCACCGCTTTAGCGGTTTTCAGATCGATCTGTTCCATTACACTGTTTTGCTGATACCGATCCACGCAAAAGGCAATATGCCCGCCAAGGATCGGATTGATCACCCGTGAAAGGGCGCCTGCCTTGCCTGCAGCATGGTAGGTAACGGGGGTTTTGACTGCCTTTTTCAGCAGCACCATCGCCCGAAAGCTTTCGATCAGTTCCTCTTCATTGTTGGCTTTGGTAACGATCTTGATGATATCGGGCTTGCGTTGCTCCAAAAACAGCGCCAGCTCCACCACCTGCTCGGCGGTCATGGGGATGCCGGGATGGCAGGAGAGCAAAACCTCTGCGCCCATGGCATGAACCCGCTCAATCAGCGCGCATTGCTTTGCGATGATGGCGGGGTCGGTCACCACCTCTTTGGGGTTTCCCTTGGTAAAGGAATAGTCGGCATCGCCGCAATAGCCCTGCTTGGAGGGCAGATGGTAGGTGTAGCCCTGTATATCAATGCCGTCAGCCCCTGCCTCCACCGCGCGCAAAAGGCTTGCAACACGATCCTCCTCCGCCGCAGCTTGATCCTCCCAATCATAGGAACGGTAATTGAGTGCCAGAATCGGCAGGCGGGAAAAATCGATAATTGCCTTGAGCGCATCCACACGGTCGTCCTCCAATTGAGGAAGATGCAGATCGATCATCCCCGCACCGTCATAAATGCAGTTTTGAATCTCCGCCTTTGCAGATGCTATACTCGATTCCTTCACCACCCCCGCCAAAACGGGAGCGGGCAAATCAGACAGTAATTTTTTCATTTTGATCACCTCGGCTTCAGTATACCGCCCCAAAAGGAGGGTGTAAATGTGCAAAGTGATACTTTTTATCATTTTTGATACTTTTTCTTTACAAAAAACGAATTGTTATGTATAATTCAAGAGGAAGGTGATGTTTTTGTTTATCAATTCTGTTTCTGATCTTGTAGTGACCAAGGTATTGGCAACCAACCGCCTGCTCCATTCCCCCGTAGGGGTCAACGTATCAAGAGCCGACCGGGAACGGTGGGCTCTGGTGCTAAAAAAGGGCGGAAAAACCTTTTATCAGGTGGGAGCGGAGCGGTTCCTCTCCGACAATACCCACCCGGTGATCCTACCCAAGGGCTGCTCCTATTCCTGGCAATGCGTAGAGCCGGGAGAATGCATCATCATCGAATTTGAGGCTTTGGGTGAAGGACAAACGATCCTGCCCTTTGAGGTTTCGGACAGTCGTTTTATCGTCAACGGTTTTGCGAAATCGGAGAAGACCGCGGACGAGCTTGAACGCAGGTTTTTGCTGTACGAAATTTTAGTGAACCTCTCCCGCTCTGTGAGGGCTGATTATGTCCCGAAGAATAAAAAAATTATTTTGCAGCCTGCCCTGGATCATATCACCGAACGATTTTACGACAGTACCATCTCCAACGATACCCTGGCGGCACAATGCGGGATCAGTACCGTTTATTTTCGTAAGACCTTCGGGCAACTCTATGGAGTCTCTCCCATTCGTTACCTGCATCGCTACCGCATCGAAAAAGCCAAATCCATCCTGCAAAGTGACTTTGATTCGGTGGAGCAGGTAGCCCGCAGCGTAGGATATAACAGTCTGTACCACTTTTCAAAAATGTTCAAGCATTATACGGGAAAAAGCCCCAGCGAATATGCAAAAAAATAACGGCTGCATTGCAGCCGTTATTTTTATTGCATAAATATTTTCAGAGTCTCGTCGGGAAGCTCCAGGGAGGACGCGTCCTTGGGGTATTCTCCGAAAAGGGTCTTATAGTGCACCAGCGCGATCAGGCAGCTGCCGAGATCGGAGGGGTGATAGAGATCCTCTTTATAAAGCTCCAGCTCGGGATGTCCTCTGTAGACCCGACTGAATGCGGGACCCACTGCGGAGACTCTCGCCCCCAGCTCCTCTGCCACCTTACCGTAGGCATCGCCAAGATCACGGGTCATGCTTTCATGAGTCCAGCCCCGCTCTTCAAGGAGCGGATGTCCGTCCTTTCTGCCCCAGGTCTGGTACATAATAAATTCTTTGGCAAAGGGACGAAGGCGCTCATGGAGCCGCCGCGCACCGTCTGCAAAAAGCTCGAAATCTGCCAACGGCAGATAACTCTGCTCCTGCAGAAACACCACGTCGAACCGATGGGAGCCATCAGTCAGCCGATCTAAGATCTGCGTCCGCTCGTCGTCCAGATCCAGGTGCTGATGCAGCTTACGGCCGCCCTTCACCACCGAAAAGACCTCCACGTCGTGTCCGTTGGCCTTGGCCAGCCGCTCCAGTTTTTGCGGCATCTCATTGAAATAGGTATAACTGTTTCCGATAAATAAAATCTTCATTATAATTCTCCGTTATAATTCCAGGTTTCTACCTTCCAACTGCCATCCTCATAAACGAAGGTGGAGATGGCGCAGTTTTGGGTGACTAAAGTGCCCTCCTCGGGACCGACCCCCATCGCCGCCCGCATCACTGAGCAGATGAATCCGTTATGACTGAAGGCCGCCACCCGCTCATAGGGGAGATTTTCCAGCATCTTTAAAAACTCCTGCGCACGGGCATAGACCATCGACCGATCCTCACCACCGTAGGGAACGAAGTTGGCTCTCGCCCGATGTTCATTAAAGATCTCACCGTAAATATTTACGCAATCATCGAACTTTTTTCCGACCAGCTCGCCCACGTCCATCTCACGCAACAGCGCCAGCCGCTCTACCTCGTCGGCGGGATAGGCCAGTTCCTGGGTGCGGATAGCACGGATCAGATCGCTGGAATAGATCTTATCAAAGGTCAGATCCTTCAAAAGTTTGCTTGCCCGACGGGCTTCCTCCTCCCCTTGGAGAGTCAACGGAATCTGCGCCTGACCGCCGTAGCATTTACTCACGTTAGCCTCGCTCTGGCCGTGACGGATCATATATAATTTCATTTGACGTACTCCTTTATTGCGTTATAGAGGTTTTCTGCGTAATGAGCAAAACCCTCATCGTTGGGATGCAACCGCAGGTCGGCAAAGTAGTTGATATCATGGGGAACAAGATCCGTACCGGAAATCACCGTCACGTTTGGCAAATCTTCCGTCGCCACACGGATCAGCCGTTCCAGATCCTCAAAGCTCCCCGCCATCTTGACCTCGTTGGTCACCTTACGCCAGATGGGGGTGATGGCAAAAATAGGAACCGTCGGATAATTGCGGCTGAGATTGGTATAAAAGCCCTTGCAATCGGCCAGATAGGTCTCAGCATCCTTGCGACTCCAATCGTTGGTGCCGTATGCCACGGTAATATAATCGGGCTGATAATCGTCCTTCAGTGCACCTAAGGGCGGGAAAAACCTCTCGCCACCGATGCCCTTGTTCAGCTCCTCGGCACCCAAAAGATCTGCCAGCCTTGCCACGTAGCGGTTGGAAGGACGCAGAGCATCATAGCCCTGAGTAATGGAATCGCCGTAGACCAGCATCTTTTTGGAAGGCTTATATGCCTCCACAAAAGCACCGTCGTCCAGAGTCAACGCTTCAATCGCAGCACCCGCCGACCAAGGCAGATAAACGCAGACCGTCTTGACCCCGTCGCCCAATGCGAATTCCTTGGCACATTGATCCCAGGGCAACTCCACCTTGGTGTAATCCTGGGGCAGGTCCACCCCGGAAAAGTTGTCTAAATAGCCCACCGCTTTGCCGTCGGTAAACACATCCACTGAGTAATACTTGCGGCTGCTGCCGGGCTTGAGCTGTACCTTCAGGCCAAGCGTTTTACTGTCGGTACGAAATCTCAGCCGGATACCGGCGGTGGAGAAGGTCTTTTTATAAAAGCCGGCATCATACAGCCGATAAAGCTCTTCCTGCTCCTTGGTAAACCGATACAGATGCAGGGCACCGTCCTGTTCCTCCATCCGTACCGCGCCGGTCACTAATTCCTTGATTTCTTCAAAAGATAAATTCATTTTGTTCACCTCCATGAGGACAATTATATCACACCGTTTCCAAAAGAACAACCTTCTTTATTGACTTGTTTTAATACAAATGCTATAATTCGAGTATACAATAATTCTTTGGAGGAACACCGAATGAATATCGATAAACAGTATATCATCAACGTGCGGCGGGAGCTGCACCAGGTTCCCGAGCGAGGCTTTAACCTGCCCAAAACCTTTGCCATCATCCGCCGGGAGCTGGAGGCCATCGGCCTGCCCTACACCGAGGAATGGAGCGACGCCAGCATCGTTGCCACCCTCAACGAAGGAAAAGGCAATAAGGTCATTGCTCTCAGAGCCGATAACGACGGTCTGCCCATTCAGGAGGAAACGGGCCTTCCGTTCAGCTCCACCATCGAGGGACAGATGCACGCCTGTGGTCACGATACCCATACCGCCATGCTGTTGGGCGCGGCCAAAGCCCTCAAGGAGATGGAGGATGAGATCAAGTGCTGTGTAAAATTCGTCTTCCAAGGCCCCGAGGAGGGCCCCAGCGGTGCCCGGGCGGTCTGCGAAAACGGCTTGATGGACACCATCGACGAGATCATCGGCTGTCATATTTCTCCCACCGCTCCCTTGGGCACCATCCGGCTGAACAAGCGTTGCATGAACGCCAGCGCCCACGGCTTTGAGATCACCCTGCGGGGCAAATCTGCTCACGTGGCACGTCCCCAGCAAGGAATCGATGCCATCGCCATGGCCGCTCGTGTTTACACCGATATTCAGATCATGCGCGCCCGCGAGATGGATCCCTTAAAGCCGGTGGTCATCGGCATCGGCACCTTCCACGGCGGGACTGCCGCCAACATCCTCTGCGATGAGGTGAAGCTGACCGGTACCATCCGCGCCTTAGATGCCGAAACCGACGAAAAAGCATGGCGGCGGATCGGCGAGATCTGCGAAACCGTTGCCCGGGACATGGGTGGCAGTGCCGAGATCAAAGAGCTCAGCTTTACCCCTGCCGTCATCAATAACCCCGAGATCGCCGGTGCCATCGTAGAGGCCGCCGAAAAGGTCGTAGACCCTGCCCTGATCAATGCAGATAAAGAAACCAGCATGGGCGCCGAGGATTTCTCCCGCTTCATCAACTGTAAGCCCGGCGCCATGTTCGCCCTGGGCGCCGCCCCCACCCCCGATGCAAAAATTCCCCTCCATAACTGCAAGGTGATCCTCAACGAGGACGCCCTGGATATTACCCCCAAGATTTTCGTACAGTACGTCTTAGATCGTATGGCATAAAAACACGGCTGAAGTCTTTTGGACTTCAGCCGCTTATTTTTTGAAAATTTACTTAGCCTCGGTCAAAACCCCATCCTCACCCATGGCGAGGGGGGTGACCTCGTATTTTGTAAATTTAACGATCTCTTCCAGCTTGGTCTTTTCGGCAAAGTTATTGAGCATGGAAAAGACCACACCCTTTTTGCGGGCACGGCCGGTACGGCCGATGCGGTGGATGTAATATTCGATCTCTTCGGGGATATCGTAGTTCAAAACGCAATCCACGTCGTCCACGTCGATACCCCGGGAGGCCACGTCGGTGGCAACCAGCACCGTCAGCTTGCTTTCACGGTATTTTTGCATGGTCTTTTCCCGTTTGCTTTGGGGAATATCGCCGTGCAGACAATCGCAATCTACCCCCGCCTTTTTAAGATCGTCGGTGAGCCGCTGGCACATAGACTTGGTATTGCAGAACACGATCACCCGCTCGAAGGGGCCCTCCTTGATCATGGTGACGGTGGCCTCAGTCTTTTTGAAGGGCGGCACCGTGACGGAATACTGATCGATATCCGGGCGATCCTGCTTTTCCGGCTCTACGGTGATCTCCGCCTCGTCCCGCTGGTACTTCCAGGAAACGTCCATCACCTCGCGGCTGATGGTAGCGGAAAACAGCCCCAGGTTGCGGCGGTTTTTCATCATGTCCACAATACGGGTCACGTCCTTGTAAAAGCCCATGTCCAGCATCCGGTCGGCCTCGTCCAACACCACCGTCTGAATATGATCGAACCGCAGATTGCGGCGCTTATGATGATCCATCAAACGCCCGGGAGTGGCCACGATGATCTGCGGCTTTTTCTCTAACTGCCGCGCCTGACCCTCCAGCCCTGCACCGCCGTACAGCACCGCCACCCGGATCCCTTTGTAAAAGGAAAGCAGACTTCTCAGCTCTTCGCCGATCTGCATGGCCAGCTCCCGGGTGGGGGCCAGCACGATGCCCTGAATCTCCGGCAGGTCTGCATCAATATGCTCGATCATGGGGATGCCGAAGGCAAAGGTCTTGCCGGTGCCGGTGGGGGCCTTCACCACCACGTCACGCCACTCCATAAACTGCGGAATGGCCAACCGTTGCACCGTAGTGGGGTAGGCATATCCCTTCTCTTCCAACGCTCTCAGCATCTCTGCAGAAAGCCCAAGATCTTTAAACATCACATTTTCTTCCATAGTGTACTTCCTTTATTGTTGTTGCTACTATTTTAACACGAATCCGGCCATCAGGCAACTACATTCTGCCAGAACAGCCAGACGATCACCGCAAACACGATCACTGCGGCAACCACGCCGGCCAGGCAGCCGGAATGCTTTTTACTCTTTTTTGTCTTTTCGGTCCGCTTCGGCTTGCTCTTGGTTTTGCACTGTTTATAATAGAGGGTGACGGGATCAGTCCGGTTCAGAATCCTTTTATGAAAGTCCAGCAAAAACTCCAGATCGTCTTTCTCTGCCCATTCCTCTCGGAAAGAGACCTCCCCGTGGGAAAGCTTGTTGCGCTTGTGCCGAATCTCCTTCAGCCGCTTCAGATCGTAGTCCCAACCCTTTACGGACCGCGCACCCACGTACTCCAGATCCTTCATTTCGTTGATATAGGTGGTAACGCCGTGGGTCTCGTTATAGATCTGATTGCATACCTGCTCCAGGTCTCCGAAGTACTCCACCAGCAGAGCATTCCGTTTTGTATTTCTCAATCCGCTTCCTCATTTCACAAAAGTAAGTATATCACGATCCAACCGATAAAGACGGATCACACCGCCGTAGCCACGTTCGTTTTTAAACGGCTCCGCCATATAAAACAGGCCGTCCCCCAAGCTGATCATGCCGGTGGAGCCGTAAGGAAAATCCGAACCGCCCACCAAAGAGAGCAATTCCCCTGTTTCGCCGACGCCTTTCAAAAGAGCCGTTTCGGGCTTGCGGGCACGATCGATGAAAAACATCCGATGGTTGGGGAAGGCTTCTTTCTTGCCCCGATACACGGCAGCAAGCATCCAACCGGTGAAAGGATCGTATTCCAGATTTTGGATGCCGTAGGTGGTGTTTCCGGTATAAACAAAGTATTTTCCGTCCGGCTTTTCCGGCCCGCTGCGATGCATCCTTCGCTGATTCAAAGGGCGGGCATAGCGATCCCATTGGGAAATATCGTATTTTAAAACGACTTGGTGGTCGTTATCCTCCCGCGCAGTATCTCCGTAAACGCCGTAGGCAACGTAAAGATGGCTTGCGGTGCCATCCTCACCCATTGGCGGGGCAAAGGTCAGCCCATCGATGCCGCTGCAACCAAACCGATGACCGAGGGCGGTGTAATCATCGTAGACCTCATTTAAAAACACTGCTTCCATGATGCCGTCTTTTTCGGCATCCATATCAAGTCGATCCAGCTTGTCCACGTCAAAACGGACGATATAAAAGCCGTCCTCCGGCTCCTCTGAACAGCCGAGATTCCGAAGAATCCCTTTGCCGATCTGATCGTGTTTGAATTCCAACGATCCATAGACCTTACCGTCCCGGGGATTATAGGCAATACAACCCAAATGCCCCACCAGCCCCGTCACCGAAGCCAGCACCTTTCCGTTCAGATCGGTCTTGAGCAGGCAGGTGGTGAAAGAGCTGTATAAATATTGACGGCGCTCGTCCAGGGCGATTCCCTGCAGATGACTGCCGCTTTGTTCTGAGAATACCGTTATAGCCGATGGAAGTATCGGGTTCATTGGATCACCGCCTTTTCTTTATTATACATATATTATACATATCCGGCCGCTTGTTTTCAACCGTTCAAAAGAAAAATGCGGCTCAAAGAGCCGCACTTTTTATTGGGTTTTAATTAGAATGCCTTCTCGGGATTTACTTCATACTTGTCGATCAGGATCTTGATGAAGTCGATCAGAGCCAGGATGCTACCGATACCGAAGCAGAAGGTCAGAACGATCTTAACGATACCCTTCTTGGTCTCACCCAGAACAAAGTTATGAATACCCCAGCCGCCCGAGGGCGGCGGTAGGGGGCGATTGTGAAAGTTTGTAGAAATGAGAAAGTAGCCTGGCACAGTGAATGCGGTGCGCTCTCGGTGGAAAATCACGGCGAAGCCGTGGATGTCATCACGCATCAGCGTGTATGTTATCCGCCGAAGGCGGTATGGAATCATTCCGAAGGAATGTATGTAATCAAGCCGGAAGAAAAGGAAAGTGCGTATGCAATGTTGGTTATACTGCTCTTTGTTGTAAGCATTTCCTTCGCTTTTTCAATTTTATATATGTTTATATATTCCCGTGGAGATATCCTCAGTTCCTGTCGAAATTGTGTCTTAAAACGCGAAAGTGAGAGCGCGCAGACCGAGGCAAGCTGATCGAGCACTATCCACTCATCAATATGAGAATGAATATAATCCACCGCTAATCGCATCTGCTCTGACAAACGATTAGAGTTACCTACGCTGACGGGATTTATATTATTGTACCTAAAATTGCTTAATCAAGAAAAATCGGGTTGGTCCATGCGTATCTGCCATCCTGATCGATGACCACCGCACGAACGTACTTATACGCCCCGGGCCATTTTTCCATATCCAGCTCGGCATAGGTCAGTTCGCCATCTTCAGCACGGACGATCCGCGTGGGGTGCATATCGCTGTGGAAGCGCACCTTGCAGGCAGCGGAGCATTCCACAACCGCTTTGTTGCCTTCTACATAGAAATTATAGATCTCGGGGCCGCAGGAGGAATAAAATTTACCGTCCTTCAACGCCACCAGAATAGAATTGACGTCGTTTTCCGCGTTGACCATCACCCAACCGTTGCAATGCTGCTCCATCTTATGTCCGTCATCGGTGGCAACGCCGTAGATCAGCTTGCCCTGACCGAGAAGCTCATCCCAATAGGCGGCATCGGTATCCATATCGTAATCCATCGCACTACCGCTGTTCCAGATCTCCATGGCGACGTTGCCCTTTTGATCCTCAAAATAGCGGGCAGGGGTAGAGCTCCATTGGGGATGACAATAGATGGTCAGATTGCCCTTGGCATGAATGTCATCCAGATAAGCCTGATACTCATACTGATCCTTTGCTTTGCCGGGCTCCACCTTTACATCCTGCTCAAAGCCGTTGCCATCCTCCTTGGCAGGACCGAGACAAACGGTATGAAAGCAGCGGATCCCCTTTTCCTTGTCGATGGAATTATCAAACTCCATCCCGGGGATAATGGTGATGGGCACCTCCGGCGCATAGTTTTGAAAGTTATATCTTCTGTGATCGGTGATGGCAAGAAAATCATAGCCATGCTCATAATGAAGACGAATAACCTCCTCCGGCGTCCCCTTGCCGTCGGAGCGGGTGGTATGGCAATGAAGCCCACCCTTCAGCATCTTTCTTTTCTCAATAAACGCCTGCTGTTGTTTCATCATAATATCCTCCTTTACGGTTTTGGTATTTTGATGTGATTATATCATAAACCCTTTATGCGACGCAAGACTTTTTATAGGAATTAAGGAAAAAGCCGCCCGAAGGGCGGCGGCAGGGGGCCATTGTGAAAGTTCGCAGAAATGAGAAAGTGAGCAAACACAGTGGATGCGGTGCGCTCTCGGCTTTTGTCGACCGCTGCGGGCGGTGCCCGACAAAACCGTCGTGCTGCCGACTACACAGTCCACAACACCTGACGCGGCGTTGCGGCTGTTGCGA
>CAYLIT010000014.1:0-16223 GCA_964383835.1 uncultured Eubacteriales bacterium | reverse complement strand
GGAACGTTCAAATATTTTAATACTCAGGTCCTGCTCCAAAGATTTCACGCTGATGGAAAGCGAGGATTGCGCTATAAATAACTGCTTGGCGGCCTGGGTAAAGGAGCCGCTCTTGGCAATCTCCAATACATATTTACATTGCTGTATCGTCATGAATCTTTCCCCTTACTTTAAATACCATATCATTATAAAGCATTTCAATTTGGTAAACAAATATAAAAAATCTATTGTTTGCATTCATAATTATAAATACCCCAAAGAACACTCTTTGGGGTATTATGAACTTAGCCGGTCACTTCCGTTTTCTTTGTCTTGTTGTACTGAGATAGAATCCAATATGCCGCCTCGTTCATATCGATTTGATGTCCGCCGTCGAAAATATCCAGAAAAACCCGGGACTTGGGATACTTTTCCAACATCATATTGAAGAATTTGATGCTATGGGTAACGGGGACCACCGAGTCATACTTTCCATGAAAAATCTTGAGATTTGCCTTGGCGATGGTATCGATATAATGCACCGGGGAACGTTTCAGTAATTCTTCCTCATCCTCCCCGCAACAAGCGATCACGCAGGGACGATAGCTCTGACTTTCGTTGATCCACGCACGAAGATCGGTAATAGGCACAAAAGCACCGATCGCTTTGAAATATTCCGGGCATTTACCGGCCATCAGTAAAGCCATGTGTCCGCCACCGCTGAGGCCCAGCAAAAAGATGTTCTCCGGATCCACATTTTCATGTTCCACCACATAGTCGATAGCATCCTGAATATCCTGCTTGGCATATTCCGAACCGCAAGCCTCGTGACAATGAGGATTTTCGGCAAGATTCTTCCCGCGAAACTCCGGGAGAAGCAAGTTGAAATCGTATTCCTCAGCCAAAGGAAGCATATTTTTGATTTGATTGAACCGATCGAAACTCCAGGTGTGAAGCCCAACCAACAAAGGCCGCTTTTCAGAAGAAGCCGATTTATAAAAAAGCGAGGGTTGCATCGTTCCATCCAAGGTGGAAGGAATCAAAATCTCTTGTTGCTCCATTTTATACCTCAAACTGCACCAATTTTCACTTCTTCCCCCTCACGGTTAAAGCAATGATGACTCTTCACGCAAGGATCATCCTCCAAATTCAATGTGGGGTGATTGGTGAAAATACAGTTGGAGAACATAACTAATTGTCCGCCCTTTACCGTAATTTCTTCATTTTTACCAAAGTTAAAATCGTTAAATTGAATACCGGAAGACCCTTCTACAAAGATCTTAGAGAAAAAGACCTGGCAGCCGGTAAAAACGTATCCATGCTGAGCGTTAATCACCGCAATGCCGATTCCTTTGTTATAACCGCTGTGATTGAAGGTACAGCCCACCACAGAACCATGAGAATTATTACGGGCATTTCCGTCAGCATTATCAATGATATAACCGGTGGTATTGGAATCAAATACACAGTTCACAAACATATTATTACCGCCATTATTGATACAGCCAAAGAAATTATGACAGCAATACATATTGGTGAAACGATGAAATTCACTGAAATGGCTGATATTGATTCCGGCACCGCAGTAATTGATATGGCAATTGGTAGCAGTAACGGAACAACCAACCGAATAGCCGGTGTCCACACAAGTAATGCCGCCGCCGGTAAAAGAGCGGATCTGACAACTCTCAATAATACAGTCACGGGGCTGCCCAGACCAATCCTTGATAGTAGCAGTTCCGCCAAAAACAATACCATGGCGTGTACCCATTGCTTCCGGACGCTCGATATCCTCTTTGGCGCCTTTGATAGCAAGTGTTTTAACACAGCACCGGGAGCCAAGCTTTACGGCATAACCATCCGCCACCTCGTCTGCCAAAATCAGTTCGGAACACTCGCCCAAACCAATGATAGTAGTGTGATCCGGCATTGTTACACCGGACACATAGAATACACCGTGCCCAAGCACGCAAACGCCCTTTTCGGCGAGCATTTTCTCAATTTCAGCACTTCGATCGGTGGTATCACCGGTGCTGGCTAATACATATAAATCATTGATCGTATTCATTCAGTTAACTCCTTTAATCCTAAATTACATAGCCGATAAAAATGCCACAAGTGAAACGATCATGCCAATAAACGACACAACCACAAAAAATACCACACAATTTTTTATAGTGTTCATTAAACTCAGTTTCCTATATGTGAGATATTCAGCAATTTCAGCATTGGTAAGATCCGTTTCGTGAACCGTATAAAAGTTATCTGAAGATTCTTCCCCACTTTCATAAATGTAAGGATAGACACCATCAGGCAAGGTCCCACCATCTTTTAAAACCTTTTATACACTTTATTTTCCTCTTTTGAGCAAGGGATCCGTTGCAATAAAGCAAAATCAAATTTATAGGAGCGCAATGCTTGCCTTAAATCAACTTTTTCTTTAGCCATATTCCTCCTAAAATCGAATTTACGTTATTATAGCACAGATTTGTGGGAAAAGCAATATCATCACCAAGGATGAGGACATAAAAAAGGACTTCACTTTCGTGAAGTCCTTTTGGAGCTGGAGATCGGATTTGAACCGACGACCTACTGATTACGAATCAGTTGCGCTACCGGCTGCGCCACTCCAGCATATCTCCGCAGTCGTGGGACTGCGGTAAATATTTATTTCATTAAGAAGGCCAGAAGATCGGCAGTGTAGCCCTCTTTGGTCTCGATCAAACTGGCCGTTTCGCGACTCAGATTGAAGGAAAAATTCATGTTGAGATGAATTCTTTCGTTTTTAGGAAGATCTTCATCTTGTTCTTCATCATAATAAAGCTTCAAAAAGATCTTATCTTGATTTAAATCGTATGTTCCTTTGTTCTGAAGGGCATAATCGATTTCTACCACTTCATCGGCGAACAGTTCTCCAACCTCATAAGCGGGTTGATAATACTTCACCAATGTGGACATCAAACGGTCGCTCTTCTCGCCGATCGACGAAATCTTTACCGTCCCGGAGGGGTACAGCAATTGGAACATCTTAAAGCCAAGCCGCTTGAAAATTGCAGGGATCTCAATTTTAAAACCAACCAGATCCTCGCCATCCTTTGCACCGAGAATCAGAATACAAGCGTTAGGAGTGAGTTCCGACTCAATGATGGAAAACCGCAGCTCGCCATCATATTCTTCGCTGACGATGGGCAGACACTGTTTCATAAGCTTAACCTTTCTTTAAGAACTTCAAAACCTCTTCATAGAAAGAGTTGATATCTTTAAACTGACGGTGGACCGAAGCATACCGTACATAAGATACTTCGTCCAAGGTTTTCAACGTTTCCATCACCAGTTCGCCGATATATTCGGTGGTGATCTCTTTCTCCATAGAGTTATAGAGAACCGATTCCACATCCGAAACGATCTTTTCCATATCGGCAACGCTAACGGGGCGTTTTTCACAAGCGCGGATTAGACCCTTCATGATCTTATCCTTGGAAAAAGGCTCACGGGTCTTATCTTTTTTGATCACGACCAAAGGGATCGTTTCGATCGCTTCAAAGGTCGTAAAACGCTTGGCACATTTCGTACATTCCCGACGCCGGCGGATCTTTTCTTCATCATCCGTAGGTCTGGAATCGATCACCTTACTTTCAGGGCAACCGCAAAAGGGACATTTCATTGGGGATCCACCGCCTTTCGAGTGATACTGCAAAGGATATTATACCTTACTTTGCTTCATTTTGCAAGAGTTAATTTGTTTTCAAGGAATTTTTTTGCATCCGCAATTTCTTGCTTATCCTCAAAATTCGCGCTGTACACTTCAATCAAAGCAGGTCCACCGTAACCGTTACGCTTCAAAATCTCGCCGATTCGCGGATAATCAACAGTTCCTTGGCCGGGCAGCATACAAAAGTGCTGTTCATCGCGGTCGTTTACATGGAAATTGATCACCGCATCCCCCATCGCCTCCGCCAAAACGTATGGATCCTGTTCGCCTTTAAAGGCTTGTTTGATGTCCAGTGTAAAACGAACATCCGGTGCCATCTGACGCAGTCTTGCCGTAAATTCAGGATGATCCACACTATTGTAATAAACGTTTTCCATAGAAAACGCAATGCCGGTCTGATCCTGCAGCTTCAACAATGGCTGGATCAGCTCCACATATTGGGAAACGCTCTGAAGACCGATGCCACGGTCGCCGTGAATATTCACGACCTGAGCACCAAGGATCTTTGCCGCCTCGGCATATTGACGATAAAAATCGGTGGCATCTGCAACACGACGGGGATACGGCGAAAAGAATAGATAGTTTTCCAAAAAACTGGTGAAGGGATGAACCGAATAGACCTCGAGTCCATGATGGTCGCAGGAGTCGCGCAGTGCACGAAGATAGCCTTTATCCAATTCGCTGTACGTATTCAAAAACACTTCGCAAACGCGAATTCCCAATGCGGCTGCTTCATTCACGGCGCGCTCCGGTTCCATGGGATAAAAGCAGGCCAACGACATTCCGACCTCCATGCCCCTCATCCTTTCATCATTCGTTTTCAGCGATTGCTCTATCTGCAAGGATCTTTTCAATGCAGGCAATACGAACACATACGGTAAACCGCTCCATAGCAATCTTCAACTCCGATACTGGAGGATAAGAAGGCGCCAGGCGGATATTCGTATCGTCAGGGTCGTTACCATACGGGAAGGTAGCGCCCACCATCGTGAGAGAAACACCAGCCTCATCGCAAAGATGATAAACGCGCTTGGCGCAACCGGGCAAGGTATCCACACTCACAAAATAACCGCCCAAAGGCTTACTCCAGGTGGCAATTCCTTTCCCACCCAGATCACGCTCAAGAGTACTAAGAACTGCCTCAAACTTCGGGCGCAGGATGGCGGCATGCTTTTTCATCTGCGTCATCAGCCCCTCTTTGTTCTTGAAGACCCGCACATGACGCAGTTGGTTCAGCTTATCGGGACCGATGGTCTGTACGCCGATCTGCTTTTTCACAAACTCCACGTTATCCTTACTGGTCGCCAGCATGGCAACACCGCTACCGGGATAGGTGATTTTAGAGGTGGAGCTGAACATCAGCGCCATATTGGGGTTCCCTGCCTTTTCACATTCATCCAGAATGTTCAACAGTTGGGGGTGCTCATCGTAAAGGTCGTGCACCACATAAGCATTATCCCAGAAGATCCGGAAGTCCGGCGCTTTGGGTTTCAGATTGGCAAAGCGGCGAACCACTTCATCGGAATACACCACGCCGGTAGGATTGGAATACTTAGGTACACACCAGATACCCTTGATGGTTTCATCCTCGGCAACCAGGCGTTCGATCATATCCATATCAGGACCATCCTTATACATGGGGACGGTGATCATCTGGATATTGAACTGCTGGCAGATGGCAAAATGGCGATCATAGCCGGGGGCCGGGCAAAGGAACTTGATGCGCTTTTCCTGGCTCCAGGGTCTGACGCTATTGAGATTACCAAAGCAGAACACACGGGCCAAAGAGTCGAACATCATATTCAAACTAGAGTTGCCACCCAGAATCAGCTGATCCGGCTCCACGCCGAGCACATCCGCAAACAAACGCTTGGCTTCGGGGATACCGTCCAAAAGACCGTAGTTACGGCAATCCAGCCCGTTTTCGGCGATGCAATCCGCGTTGGTCCGGATAATACCAAGCATCTCTTCGCTCAACTCAAGCTGCTGAACATCCGGCTTACCGCGGGTCATATCCAGACGGATGATATCTCCCTTATACCGCAGATATTGCTGACGCAGTACATCCAGTTCGGAAAGCAACTCCTCGGTGGGAGCTTGCGTATAATTGATCATAAATTACCTCTTTTCTCGCTCTTGTCTATAAATCAAATCAAAATGATCCGACCTCTACCCTTTGCAAAGGTCGGATCACTCTTATGAAACCACAACCGTTATCTGATATTTACCAACAACGCCGACCTTAAGACCATCCGGGAACACCGCAACAGCGTTGAGCCGGTTGGTCCCGTTCGGCAACACCTGATTTCTCACATCAGCTACCAAAGAAACATTTTCAGCAGTCAGTTTTTTGAGATCTTCAGCAATGCCGCGCACCTTAATGGTCAGATTATTTTCGGAGATTTTGGCGTTGGTGCCATCGGGAAGGTTTTCTAACGCAATCTTACTCACTTTAATGGTGCGAGTCTGTACATCGTTAAAGGTAACCGAAACCTTGACTGTCTCCACATTATTGACATTCTTTACGCCGTTGGGTAATACAACCGCAATGCTGGTATCAAAATTTTCGGTCTTTTCTGCTACGTCAATAACCCCAAGATCGATGGCGTTAATGGAATCCAAAACCTCTGCATTACCGGTGATCGTAATATTCTCGGGCTGGATCTTTGCCGTACAGAACCCACTGTCTGTTCCGCCGCTGCTGTTTACGATGCTAACCTTAAGAGGCACCGTCTTTTCTTTCACAACGGCAACCGTTACATCGACCTTCTCCACATCCACCTGCAGGAAGGTGGTGGGGACAGCGTTTCCGTCTTTATCCACCAAAGTGTAAGCACAGTTGAACGTGTTGGTTTCTTTGAAAATATCCTGCGTAATATCAATATCGGCAGAAACGATGGTATCAACAATCGTTTTAGGGCCGGTCACCGTCACAAAGTTATTGAGCATGGTGGGCTCTTCCAAAATATAACCATCAGCCACACCGCCGTTCACCTTAACATTGACCTTAACACTGGAAACAACATTGGTATCAAATTTCACCCTTACGGTTTCAATCGATTGATCCACTAATTTCAGGTTCTGGCCGCCCATATCGATCTTGACCGGAAGGTCGTATTCGCCGCTGCGGGTCACATTACTGATATCGACAAAAGCAGTGATCTTATTGGGGTTCATCAGCGCGACCGTATCGCGGGATCCGCTGACGCGTACCGACACCGTATCTTCAATGGCCGTCATCACACCGAGCCCCTCTTTTTGAGGAACAGAGCCATCATATTCCATGGAAATGCTGATGTTATTGACCGTTGTATCGGTATCGGGATCTACATACTCGCAGATCAAAAACCAGATCACGATGGCAAGCAGAAGAGAAATCAGCTTCAACTGCCAATTATGCCGCACAAACCGCAGAAGTTTTTCTTTCACAACGTTCATGCTTCCACCTCCGCTTTGTTCTTGGTTTTATCAGAGAGGAAGGTGTCCGCCAGGACCTCGCGCAACTCTTCGATAGTAACTCCGATATGAATTTCACCGTTGGAAGCGTAAGATATCTTTCCGGTTTCTTCCGAAACCACCAAAACCAGTGCGTCGGAGATCTCGCTCAATCCCACCGCCGCGCGGTGACGGGTTCCCAAGGCCTTACTGATCTCTAACCGCTGGCTCAACGGCAACAGACAACCGGCCGAAACGATCTTAAAATCACGGATAAACACGGCGCCATCGTGCAACGGGGTGTTGGGAAAAAAGATGGTGACCAGTGCCTGCGCCGTAAGATCACAGTTCATACCGATACCGGTCAGTTCCACGTCTCCCAGCTTGGTGGTACGCTCCAAAACGATCAGACCGCCGATTCCACGGTTGGAAAGATCAGAGCAGCAATCACAGATATGCTCAATACCGGTCTCGATCCGTTCCTGTTCGCCATCGGCGTTTTTGGAAAACGGCAGAACCTTCGAAATATCAATACGGCCAAGCTTTTCCAAAAGAGAGCGCAGTTCCGGCTGGAACACGATGATAATGGTAATAAAGCTCAACTGCAGAACGTTGTTCATTAGATAACCGACGGCGCTCAGCTGCAACCATTGCGCCAGCACGATAAGAACCAACAAAATAACCAGACCGCGCAAAAGATGGCCGGCACGGGTCTGCTTAATGAAGTTCAAAACACTGTAGATCAAATAGGCAACGACGAGAATATCAATATAATCTTTAAATTGGATGGTCCGGATCACATTCATTACATGACCCAAAAAATCTGCAAGCATAATAGACCTCCATTCTTTCTAAACTTTATTATACTTTTGTATTATAACATAATTATTTTATAAAATAAATACTTTTTTGTATTTTGCTATATAATTTTTTTAAGAACGCGCGCAAGTTGATCCACTTCGCGATCGTTATTAAAGCAGCCAAAGCTGATCCGAACCATCCCGCGGGATTCCGTTCCCATTCGTTGATGAAACAGCGGCGCACAATGGATGCCACCCCGTGTGTAGATCTCATTACTATCGAGATATGAGGTCACATCGCCGGAATGGAGCCCCTTCATATTAAACGGGATCACGCCGAGGCAACAGTTTGCATAGGGTTGCATATAAAGCTCGATTCCCGGCACCTTTGCTAACACGTCATAGGCATAGTCGGTCAAGGCTCGCTTATGCTGATACAATCGATCTTGACCCATTTCTTCAATATATTGTGCGCCTGCCAGCATCCCAGCGCAGATAGGCGTTGGAAGCGTTCCGCTCTCCAGATGCTCCGGCAGGTCTTCCGGTTGTTCCGGATTAAAGCTTTCGGTTCCGGTCCCGCCGAACACAAGGGGTCTGGGGGTACGGTTGTTGATCAGGATCAGCCCGCCTCCCTGAGGGCCAAGTAAGCCCTTATGAGACGGTGCGCAATAATAGTCGACGCCACTCTTCACGATGTTCAAAGGCAAAGAGCCGGCGCCCTGGGATCCATCTACGATCAGCAACACCTCGTCCGGCTTGCCCGCGGCCAACCTTTCAACCGGTAACACGCGCCCGCAAATATTGGAGCATTGCGTGCAAACAATCGCTTTTGTGCGGTTTTTGACCCGATTTAAGATCTGTTCTACCGTTTTTTCGTCATCCGCAAAATCAACCCGAACCACCGACACCTCTACACCTTTGCTTTGCAGATGCCATAGGGGCCGCAAAACGCTGTTGTGCTCAAGATCGGTGGCGATCACATGATCACCTTTTTCAAAAAGCCCAAGCAAAACGGTGTTTAACGCAAAAGTCGCATTGGGAACCAGGATCACATTCTCGGGCCTTTCTACGCCGAATAATCCCCCCAGCGCAACACGTGTATTATAGACCAGTTCAGCCGCATTCATAGACATACGGTGACCGCTACGGCCGGGATTTGCCCCGTTTTTCTGTAGCCAGCCGGTTACCGCCTTTATCACAGCAGGCGGCTTAGGGTGAGAGGATGCTCCGTTATCAAAATAAATCATGATCGCACCTCCTCTTTAAATCAGATTATTTCAAAATGTCGCCGTCACGCAACACGATACGAGCGGAAGCAAGATCCTTTTCGGCAATATTCAAATAATAATAGCAGCCGGTCTCACCGCTTCTTTTTCCGACATAAGAGCGAATTCCGTATTGCTGAAGCAATTGCTTGCCCTTCATCGCATAGGTGGCGCTTTTAACCGGGACCTCCATTCAACCATCTCCTAAAATAGCATTTTCAAAAGTGAAAACCACTTTATCTTTCTATTCTATGAAATTTAAAAATCAAAGTTGAACGCAAAACAGCTGGAAAGCAAAAAACCTTTCCAGCTGTTTTTATAAAACCCGAACCTGTTCTTCCTTTGCGGCTGCAAAAATATCTTGAATATCCGTCGCTTCATAGGGCATTGCAATACCGCCCAAGTGATCAAAATGTCCAGCGTGGTGCAGGTCTGTTCCCCCCAGCTTCATCAAACCAAAATTCCCGGCATATTGATCTGCCAAAAAATTCTCTTTGGGATCGTTACACTTATTGACCGTTTCTACACCCTGTGTCAACGTTGGAAGAAGACAAAGCATTTTATGGTGGTTTCGCATGCGAAAGGGGTGTGCATGCACCAAAATACCGCCGTCCTTCCGCACAAGCGCACAGTACTGTTCCAAATCGATGTTTGCCAATTCTGGATGTGCAAGTAACCATTCCTCGCCCAAACCGTAGGTCAACAGTTCTGTTCCATTGCATTTGAATTCCCACCCGAGAAATACCTGCACCCTAAGTTCTTCTCCCGTGGACTTCGCATTTCGATAGCCGCACAAAAAACCACACACCCAATCATTCCAAGGCAAGTTCTGATCGATGGCCGTATTCCCGCCGTAAAAATGGTCGGTCACTACGATACCGTGGTACCCCTTGGATGCATAAGTCTTAACAAGTTCTGCGCCGCTTAACGACGCACAGCGGCTACCTTCGGCCGTATGGCAATGCATTTCATACAAAAACATCTTTTCACTTCTTTCCGTTCAAAGCATCGTAGGCATTGGGGCCGATCAACAACTCTCCCCACTCCTTCAGTAACGCTTCATTTGTATAATGATAGCGGCATCGACCGCCATATTCCTCCAGCCGCATCAAAAACTGCGAAAACTCCGGACTCACAGTCACCAATGCCGAAAACGAAAGCATTACATAATACCCGTTTCGATAACGGTACAACTCGCTGATATCAGGGCGAAACGCCTTCATACCCGCAAAAAATCTCAAAACGTCTGAGCCGTGGTCTAATCTGAATATATACACCTCAGTATCCGTTCGGTCAGCCTTATCAAATTCAATTTTTTCCCGCCCGTCCGCTTCCATTTTCGAAAGCAAAATATAATAGGTGCGGGATACACCGGGCACCACCTCGATCATCAAACGACAATCCTGAAAATTCACTCCGGTCTGATCATAGGTCTTTTGAATCAGATCATAAATAAACGCACGGGACAGCGGATCCTCGTAATTGATTCTTTCGAAAGGCAAGCCATAAAATTCAATATCCTGATCCTCCATCAGGATCTTCACACGGTTTTCATCCAGCACCTTTACCAACATAAATCCACCCTCCAATCGTTCTCTTCTATCATATGAATTCAAGGGGCAGCCGTTACAGTTGCCCCTTGATTCGTTCCATGGCACCTTTTTCGAGACGTGACACCTGGGCCTGGGAGATTCCCACCTCCTCGGCAACCTCCATTTGAGTCTTACCCTCCAGAAAGCGTAATTCAATGATGTTTTTTTCACGATCCGGCAGTTTTTTGATGGCATCCTTGATCAAAATTTCATCCAACCAATCATCGCCGCCCCGACCATCACTTACTTGATCCATCACATAGATCGCATCATTTCCGTCGGAATAGACCGGTTCAAACAAAGAGATCGGATCGACGATCGCCTCCAAAGCCATCACAACCTCTTCTTTGCGGACCTCCAGTTCCTTTGCGATCTCGGCAACGGTCGGTTCCCTACTCTTCTCATTTGCCAGCCGCTCCTTTACCGTCAATGCCCGATATGCAAGATCTCTGGTTGCACGGGAAACGCGCACCATATTATTGTCGCGAAGATAGCGACGGATCTCGCCCAAGATCATCGGCACCCCGTAGGTACTGAAACGCAAGCCAAGGCTCAGATCAAAATTATCAATGCTTTTGATCAAGCCGATACACCCCACTTGAAACAGGTCATCCATACTCTCTCCGCGCCCGGCAAAACGCTGAACCAAGGATAAAACCAACCGTAAATTCCCCTCTACAAACTGATCCTTTGCCTTCTTGTCCCCCTCCTTAATCCGCCGTAGAAGTTCGTTTTTTTCATCATTTGATAAAACAGGTAACTTCGAAGTATCCACACCGCTGATCACGACCTTATTAAGCATAGCAACCTCCTCTTTCTATTCATCCTCATTATTTCCAGCTTTTGCAACTCTTATGCGAACGCCAAAGTAGAAAAAACATATGATAGACAGAGGTGATCATGTGAAATTCAATACGTTTTGTGCCGCCAACAGCGGCGACGGATTTATTTCGTTTTTCAATTCATTAACAGATGAAAAGAAACAACAGGTATATTACATAAAAGGTGGTCCCGGATGTGGAAAAAGTACTTTATTAAAGCAGATTGCCGCCAAAACCGATCACGCCGAGCTGATCCATTGCTCCGGAGATCCCGCCAGCCTGGACGGTGTGGTTCTACCGGCACAAAATGCGGTTATCATCGATGCCACAGCCCCTCACAGTCATGAACCCATCTACCCCGGCGTAGGAGGAAATATCGTCGATCTCGGTATATGCTGGGAGCCGCAAAGACTTAATAAATCCGCAATCATTCCGTTGAGTGACAGCAAGAAGGCTGTCTACAAAAGCTGTTATGCGCTTTTAAAAAGCGCCAAACACCTCCATCAAGGTGTCTTTGCTCCTCTGATCAACCATCTATCTTCCGCGAAACTGCAGAACGCAGCCGACAAGCTATTACGGCAAAATGCACTTTGGGAAAAGTCGGGGCACGTACCACATGTTCAAAAGCGCTTCTTATCCGGCATTTCGCCCGATGGACGCGTCACCTTCAATGAAACGATCTGCAACCTTGGTAAAAACGTCATCATATTGGAGGACCGTTGGATGCTTGGCCATGCTTTTTTGCAGTATCTCAAGCAACGACTGACCGAAAACGGTATCGATCATATCGCCTGTTATCATCCGCTTCTGGGCGAAAACACATTGCAACACTTGATCGTTCCAAGTGTTGATCTTTCGGTCGTAACCAAGGACGGGATGTTCCCGTTGAGCATTCCGGAAGAAAACGTTGTCCGTAAGATCGTTTTGCAGGGAATGCTTGATAAAAACTATCTGAATGACCATAAAAACAAACTGGCGTTTAACAAACGCTTAGAGCGCGAGCTCCTTGATCTTGCCACCGAAAAACTACAGCAAGCAAGAGAAATTCACATGAAAATAGAGCAAGAATATGCAAAAGGGATCGACTTCTCAAAGGCAGATGATGTTAAGGAAAAATTAAATAATAATCTCTTCGGCCAAACTTGATTTTAGACCCGCTTTATGATAGAATATTTAAAATAAATTTTATGTTTAACAGTGAGGAGTTCAATATGAAGCTGATATCCTTTGCGGTACCCTGCTATAACAGCGAGAGTTATATGCACCGCTGTGTTGATTCATTGCTTACCGGCGGCGACAAAGTAGAGATCATTCTTGTAAACGACGGCTCCACCGACCGCACCGGGGAGATTGCCGATGAATACCGCGCAAAGTATCCTGATATCGTCAAGGTTGTACATAAAGAAAACGGCGGTCACGGATCCGGCATTATGGCCGGCCTGGCAGAAGCAGACGGCATCTATTATAAAGTGGTCGACTCGGATGATTGGGCCAATGCAGACTCCCTGCAGGAAATTCTGAAGCTGATCGAAAGCTTCATGGAGCGTGGCAAGCTGCTGGATCTGATCGTATGCAACTATGTCTACGAGCACGAAGAGAGGAACACACATACCATTCATTATCGTGGAATCTTCCCCCGCAACCGCGAATTCACCTGGCAGGAATGCGGCGCCTTTGACATCACCCGCTATATGATCATGCATTCGGTATTCTATCGCACCGAACTGGTTCGGGAAAGCGATCTGCAGATCCCTCTGCACACCTTTTATGTGGATAACATCTTCCTTTACTCCCCCCTACCGCTGGTCAATTCCATCTACTATTGTGATACTGATTTTTATCGCTATTTCATTGGTCGCGCCGATCAATCGGTCAATGAAAAAGTAATGATCAAGCGCGTAGATCAGCAGTTGCATGTTTCCAAGCTGATCCTCGAAAAACATGATCTTCCCAAGATCCGGCAATCCCGGCCGCAGCTTTATAAATATATGCTTCATTATGCCAGTGTGATGGTGCTGATCTCAGCCTTGATGCTGACGTTGGACGGTTCTCCTGAAGCAATGCAAAAGCTCAAGGATTATTGGAAATATCTCAAAGAACAGCACCCCTATGCTTATGGCCATCTTCGGTATCGTTCTCTGGCCGGCCTCTATGCGTACAGCAACAAATTCATCCGCACCCTGACCGTTGCAGGCTATCGCATCGTGCAAAAAGTCTATAAATTCAATTGAGGTGCGTCATGTCCAAAATCAAATCTTTATTTCAATCTAAATACGGGCATGCGATCATGGTGGTCTATTTTTTGATCTATATGCCTTGGTTCGGTTGGTTGAATGAATTCACCCCTCAGCGCGCCAATATTACGGAAATCTACAGCTTTATTGATGATCTGATCCCCTTTTGCGAGTTGTTTGTGATCCCCTATTTTCTTTGGTTTGCTTATATTGCGGCAGGGTATGTATTCCTCTTCTTCAATAACAGAACAGACTTTTTGAGAATGTGTGCTTTTTTGTATATCGGCATGACCACCTGCCTCGTCATCTACATGATCTTCCCCAACTACCAAGCCCTGCGGATCGACTACGATACCCTAGGAAGAAACAATTTTCTGATCGAAGCCTTGGAAATGCTACAGGCCGGAGATACGCCTCACGATGTATTTCCCAGTATCCACTGCCTGAATTCCATTGGCATGAACATTGCTCTTGCAAAAAATGAATGGTGTAAGAAACACTCCTGGGTTGCTCACAGCGCTACGATCCTTACAGTGCTGATCTGTCTTTCCACCGTATTCGTAAAACAACATTCCATCTTGGATGTTTTCGGATCGTTAATTCTTTCGATCCCTCTGTATTACATCAGTTACAAGCTCTTATTTAAAAACAAAGAGGCGTGTGCATAATGCACACGCCTTTCTCTTTAATTGTTAGATGTTATCGGGAATCTTGTTATAGCCCTTTTCATTTTCGGTAAGGGTGATCTCATTGGTCCAGGTTTCGTAAGCCGCTTCATAATCGGCGGTCTTCTTGGCGCTGATGCAGTCAGCCTTCCAAGCGGGAATACCTTCGCCCACATAGTAACAAATGGCATAACCGCCATCGATCTCGAAAGCCTCGAAATCGCCTGCTTTACGAGCGGAATTGTGCGTCCAATCACCGATATTGCCCTCGAAGGAACTCTGCTTATAGTTCTCACAAAGACCACCGTTGGAAGAGGATGCGGTATTCTCACTGTATTCAGCCGCATACTTCTTGAAGGTCTCTTCGGTCAGACCGGCTTCCTTCATTTCCTTCACGATCTTCTCTGCTTCGGTTTTCAGTTCATCTTCTTCATAATTGGCGGTAGTCAGAACGATATCGCGAATGGTGCGGGTAGCACTCTCGTCGCGGTAAGGAGTTGCAGTCAGATAGTAAACGGTGTAGGTTCCTTCCTTATCGTCATCCAAATAAGTCTCGCCAACCTTGCCGGTCTTGAACAACCACTCGGAGGCGGTATCATCCTCAACATAGGTCACCTGAGTATCCACAATACTGCTCAATACGCCCTCGAGGTTTTCCTCCAGATTTTCCTCGGTATTGCTCTCAGTCACCGGATTCTCAGCACGATAATCCTTTTCGACCCAAGCCTTAAAAGCATCGACACTCTTGACAGCCGCCAACTCTTTCGCCTTCTTTTCGGCAGCTTCGTAAGTAGCCTCGTCCTCGGTATCCTCAGCAACAATAGCATAGCTATAATAGTCTACATAACGATAATCGTCAATGTTATCGGTATAGAACTTTTCGAGATCCGCATCGGTATAATCCAAAGAATCGTTATAAGACTGATAATATTTATCAGCAAGTACAGAAAGTTCCAGGCACTTGCGTACGTCACTTTCATTCACACCGGTTCCGAATACGGCGCTGAGGAACTTGGCGTTTTCAATGTTATTCTCTTCAGCCATTTCATAATAGCTATCCAGAGTAGCCTGAACGTTTTGGTTATCCTCATCATCCAACTTCATTTCATTTTCGAATGCTTTTTCAGCCAGATACAGCAACTCTTTAACCTGACTGCCAGCCTGACCGGCAAAATATTCATACCAGGTAGAGCCACTCTCAAAAGCGCAATCCTGACGCTTCAGAGATACGCTGGTATCTAATCCAAGCGAAGAGAGGTAGGAAGAATAGTTGTTTACAAAATTATTATACTGCGAATAGAAAAAGTAAGACATCATCGCTGCATCAACAGTATAATTATCCGACTTCAAAACAACGGTATCACGCTGAATGGTTCCCTTGTTATAAGCAGTCGTATAGACAGTGTGATAGATCACGCCGCCCAGAATAGCGACACATAAGACTGCCGCAACAATGGATGTAACGATCTTTGTGATCTTGGATTTTTTAGCCTGCTTTGCAAGCTTGACCTTCTTGGCTTCTCTTTCGGCCGCGCGCGCCGCGCGGACTCGTTGTCCTTTACCCATGGGTTATACCTCCGTATAATTAAAATACAATAAGAATATTATACACTATATTTTGAATTTTGGGAATAGTGAAATAGTAAAAAATATGTAAATATTAAAAAATCCCTCCTCGTGAGGAGGGATTTTTGATCATTTTACTGCTCGCCGAACTTGT
>CAYLIT010000013.1:0-16433 GCA_964383835.1 uncultured Eubacteriales bacterium | reverse complement strand
GACGGGGTTCTTTTTTTATTGCATTTGTTGGCGGGCGATGATCCGCTCGATCACCTTGGCATTGCTCCTAACTCGAGAGAAGTTGATGATATAAAAGATCATCGCCAGGTTGTTGAAGAGCACGCCCAGTATGATCATCCCGATGGAATTGCAACGGTCTGCCGTGGGGCGAAGATCGGTGTACATTTCCCTCATATACCGCTTGATGCGGGCGGCACAGACCAGCCCGATGACCGCAAAGGGGACGAACAGGGCGCAGTAAATGCCCATGGCCAAGGCGCCCATTCCAAGTCCCAAGGCGGCTTCGGAGTCGGCGTCCATCACCAGGGTGGAAGCGCCCACAAGCATCAGAACGGTGAACAGCAAAAAGATGCCGCAGAGCACCAGGCAGAAGATACCCATGATGTTCCAGCAGATCCGCTCATACTTCAAAAAGCGGTGGGTGGTATCCAAAAATTCCTTTTCTTCGGCAAAGTTGGCCGCCTCGGAATGGACGGCGGCGCCGCAGTAGATGCAGTATTGAACGTCATCCTGCAGCTCCTTACCGCATTGTGCACAATATTTCATAAACAGGACCTCCTTATCAGTTTATTCTATTCTAACATAAATCGATCGTTTTTTCAATGGCATTTTGGGGGAGAATAGGGGTGAGGTGATAAAAATGTGCACAGCAATGACCTATAAAAGCTGCGACCGATATTTCGGCCGCACGCTGGACTATGAGGTTTCCTTCGGGGAATCGGTGGTCAATACCCCCCGGGAGTATCCGCTGGTCTTTCGGGAACTGCCCCCGATTTCCTCCCATTACGCCATCCTGGGGATGGCCACGGTGGCCGAGGGGATCCCCCTTTATTACGACGCGGTCAACGAAAACGGCCTGGCCATGGCAGGACTTTTGTTCAGCGGCTACGGCGTTTACGCCCCTTTTGACGAGGGGAAGAAAAACGTAGCCTCCTTTGAACTGATCCCCTGGGTCCTGGGGCAGTGCGCCGATCTGCGGGACGTGCGGCTTTTGCTGGAGCAGAGCAATATCCGGGATCTTTCCTTCAGCGAAAAGCTGCCCGCCACGCCGCTCCATTGGATGATCGCAGATCGTTCCCGGGTGATGGTGGCGGAGCCGCTGAAAGAAGGGTTGAAGATCTATGAAAACCCCGCCGGAGTGCTGACCAACAGCCCGCCCTTTGATCAACAGTTGTTGCGGCTGGACGATTACAACCGCCTGACCCCGGGCGCAACCCGTGGCCACAGCCGGGGGCTGGGGGCCTACGGCCTGCCGGGGGATTGGTCCTCTTCGTCCCGGTTTGTGCGGGCGGCCTTTGCCCGTCTTTACGGGCGGTGCGGACCCGACGAGGCGGAAAGCGTCAGCCACTTTTTTCGCCTGATGCAAACGGTGGCGGTCCCTAAGGGCTGTGTGCGGCTGGACAGCGGTGACGCCCACACCCTTTATACCTCCTGCTGTAACCAGGACCGCAGGATCTATTATTATTCCACCTACAGCGACCCCCGCATCATGGCGGTGCCGATGACGGTGGAGGGGAAGGAACTGCAGACGTTTTCCATTGAGTAGTTGCATTTTTAAAAAAGATGTGCTATGATGTAAAAAACAATATTGGCAGAGTAGAAGATTGCGGGTCAAGTGTCCGAGGGACGGGGAGTTGTCCTTGGAACGAAAAAGGCGATAGCCTTTGCCGTGCTTTCTTCGCATCCCGCTGCTACATACCGGAGCTCTCCTTTATGTGGCAACAGGCTGATAAAGGAGGGTTTTTATTTTGAACATCTTTAAAAAAGAGTATTGGAAATCGGCATTGACGGAATTCGCCGATCTGCGAAAGCTGGCCTTTGCCGCCTTGATCTGCGCGGTGACGGTGGCGCTGGACGGGTTATTGCGGATCCCACTGGTCCCCGGTCAGTTGGAGATCAAGCTCACCTTTTTCATCATCGCGCTGGGTTGTTCGGTCTACGGTCCGGTGTATGCGGTGCTGATGGCGGTGGTGGTGGATACCCTGAGCTTTTTCCTATTTCCCACCGGCTTTGCCTATTTCCCCGGCTATATGCTGACCGAGATCGTGGTCTCGCTGTTTTACTGCTTGTTTTTGTATAAGAGAAAGATCACCGTTACCCGTATTTTTATGGCCAAGCTTTGCGCCAACGCCACCCACGTGGTGCTGAATTCCCTGTGGTCGGCGGTGCTGATGGGGAAGGCCTATCTTTACTATTTTTGGAGCGGACTTTTGAAGAATGCCATTCTGCTTCCCATTGAGGTCATCATTATGGCGGCCCTTTTCGCGGCGGTCATCCCGGTTTTCACCAAGGCGAAGCTGCTGCCCGCCCATAATGAAGCAGACCTTCGCAAGCTGCAGTTCAGTACCAGTATTTTTCCGGTGCTTTCCTTGTCCTGCTTATTGGGCGGGGGCACTTGTCTTTACTACGCCTTCACCAAAGGGATTTCGGCATGGCTTTTCTTCCTCTTGGCGGGCTTTTTGATTGCCGGTGCCTTGGCGCTGTTGATCGTCGGGTTGGTGTTCAATAAAAAAAGGGACTCCCTTGAATAATAAAAGAGGTGCTTGTATGAAAAAGGGTCACGTTATTTTGATTGCCGTTGCCGCTATCATTGTTGTTCTTCTTTCTTCTCCCGCCGCGCTGTTTTTTGGCGGGGTGCTTTTGGACTTCACCATCGGAACCAAGGCGGAGATCGAGGTGGATAACTACCGTTTGTGTGAGGATAAAAACGGAGAAGACGTCATAATCATCAGATATCGGTTGAAAAATGAAGGAAAAGAGCCGACGGCACTTTTTTATGAGGGAGACTTCTATGCCTATCAGAACGGAGTGGGGCTTACGGAGTATATCGAGGAGCTTCCCAAGGAATGCGACTACGATTTGGAGGACCAATATAAGAACATAAAAGGCGGAGTGGAGTATTATGCCGAAATTGCTTACTTACTTGAATCTCCCGACGAGGACGTGGAGGTAGAAGTGGTCGATTACGGCTTGTTCGATCGCAAAAAAGAAAAAGTGTTTAAGATTAAATAACAAAAAACTGTGCAGAAAATCTGCACAGTTTTTTTAGTGAGGTTGAAGGGGCGGATGATACAGTCCGCTTTCTTTGATTGAAACGGCATTGGCGCCGCAAACGATGATGTGATCCACCAAAATGATGCCCAGGACCTGCAGGTGATTGCGCAACAGATTGGTAGCTTCGATATCTGCGGCAGAGGGGGAGGTCTCGGTAAAATGATTGTGGGCGATGACCACCTTTGATGCGCCGCAAAGCAGCGCGCTGTTGGCGATGCGGCTGTGATGGATCTCCACCGCGTTGATGGAGCCCTCGTATTGTAGCTCGCACCGAAGGAGTCTATCGTTTGCGTCCAAAAATGCGGCGAACAGGCTTTCCCGGTTGCGGCCGATAAAGCGGGGAACAAAGAAGTTGACCTGCGCCTGGGGCGTATCCAGGCGGTCGGTGCCGTTGCCGAGTTGTTCGTAATACCGTTGGGTAAGGCCGGAGATCAGCCGGAGGAGGCACGCAGAGGTCTTTCCGATGCCCGGGACCGATAAAAGCTCCGCCGGCTCGGCGTTCAGAACGCCCCGCAGGTCGCCGAAGCGATCGATCAGTGTATGGGCCAGCGGGTTAGTGTCCTTCCGGGCGATGCTGTAGCTCAATAAAAGCTCCAACAGCTCGTGATCCAGAAGGCCTTCAGCACCCTGCTCAAGGTAGCGGCTCCGAATCCGTTCACGGTGCCCGTCATGGATATTGGTTTGATTTGTTTTCAAATGTTTTCACCTCAGGGGTTTTTATACAAAGCGTATCGTTCTCTTGATATAATACGCTTTGCGTTGGCTTTGCATGATCTTCAACTTCACCGAAAGGAGCCCGTGGCGGGTCTGAATTTCGGCGGCGGCGTTTTTCTCGTCCACCGGCAGAAACTCCTTGACCTTCAAGTGCTCACTGCAGATGGGGCAGATCACCTTTTTCAGCTTGGGGTCGGCCAGCGCCTTTTCACGGGTGCGGAAGGTGGGGAAGAACTCCTTGGTGCTGTGCATACTGTGCCAAAGCACCCCGTTCAGCTCCTGGTAGTTGCGGATGCCCTCTCGCAGATCCAGGCACTTGGCCACCCGGGCGGTGTAGATGGCGTCGTTAAATGCGTTGTGCGCCTGCAGGCTGGGAACGATGTTCAGCTGCTCCATGGCAAACTCCAGCGAAAACTGACGGTTTTCGTGGGCGATCTGCCGATTGAAGATACCCTGCAGATTCAGGCAGGGGGGCAGCCAATCCTCGTCCAGATCGTGCATCAGAAGGTTGTCCTTTAACTGCTGGACGTCGTCGTAGCCCCAGGTCAGAAAGAGGCAATCCTTGCCGCACCAGTTGCGAAATTCTTCGATGGCCTCTTTGAATTTTGGCTTGCCCTGCAGATCCTCCTTGGAGATGCCGGTCATCTTCTTGATGCGGTGATGCAGTTTTTTATAGAAGGTAGGGGCGATCAAAAGGTCGATGCAATCGATGGCCTCGGCCCTTTCGTTCAGCTTGATGGCGCCGATCTGAATGATCTCGCCGGATAGGTAGATGGGGGACTGGATGGCCGTCTCTTTGGAAAAGGGCTGGTTCCATTCCATGTCGAAAACAATATAATTCATGGTTGCTCCTAAAATCGTTATGAATATATTGTAACCTTAAACAGAGAGAATGTCAAATGCTTAAGGATTTGATCTCGGGATGCTCATCCATAAACTTCATGATCTCTTTAAAGGGGATGGCGTCCTTCAGCCGTACCTGCAGGATCATGTTCAGGGTATTGTCGCCGCAGGTGGTGATGCGGGAGTTGGTGATGGAGATGCCCAGCTCCGCCTGCTTGGCCTTGAGAGCGGCGCGGATCTCGGGGGTATCCACCATGGTGATGCGGATCTCGCTGGTGGAGTAGGCGTCGTTGCCGATGCTGAACTTGTGCATCAACAGCTGGACCAGCAGGATCATCAGGGTCACGGCGATGGCGATGGCATACATCCCTGCGCCGCAGGCCAGGCCCACGCCGGCGGTAGTAAGACCCTTTACGGTGTTACCGTTCTTAAAGATGACGCCGGCACCCAAAAAGGAAATGCCGCTGACCACCTGCGCCGCAATACGGGAGGGATCCACGCCCCGGGTGCCCGCCAGGGCGTTGCCGGCGGCGTCCACCATGTCGGCAAAGCCGTATTTGGAAACGATCATAATGAGAGCCGAGGCGCTGGCGATGATGCAGTGGGTGCGGATGCCCGCCTCCTTGGAACGCTTGGTACGCTCCAGACCGATCAGAAAGCCGCAGAGCAGTGAAACGAACAGACGGACCAGCGCGTCCAGCAGGGGATGGGCGCCGATGTAGGTAAGAACGGTGGTGTAGACCGTTTGGATGATGTTGATAAATTCCATGGCAATGCTCCTATATCGAAATTTCTTTGAGTTCCTTGTGGGAGTCCATCAGGTGGATCTGATCCCGAAGGGGGATGGTGTGGGGCATCTGCACCTGCATGGTCAGCGTCACATCGTTGCCCTTGCGCTTGTAATGGGACGATAACACCTGGATCTGATAATCCTGTTGCAGCTGCGTCAGAAGCGGCCAGATGGCAGGGGTGTTCTCTACAGTGATCTTCAACTGCCTGGGGGTATAGGCGGTGCCAAACAGGTTGATGCGGTGGATCAGAATATGCAACGTCAGCATCATTGCGGTGAAGCAGACTGCCAGAATCAGCATTCCGCATCCGCAGGTCATGCCGATGGCCGCTGTGGCCCATACGCCTGCGGCGGTGGTCAACCCGTGAGAGGCGATCTGCTTACTGCGGAAGATGATGCCCGCGCCCAAAAAGTTGATGCCCATAACGATCTGACAGGCGATCATGGTGGGGTCCGCCCCGCCCTGATCGCCGAAAAAGGCATATTTCGAAAGGATCATAAAAAGGGCGGTGGCCATGGCAAAAATACTGTGGGTGCGGATGCCGGCATCCTTGCGCCGAAAACTGCGTTCCGCGCCCAGCGCCGCGCCACAGAGCGCCGCAACCAACAGCCGCAGGCAAAGCTCCGCCGCACCCGGCAAAACAGTCGGACTCAATGGCCGTCCCCCTTTCAAGTGAATATTGAAAACATAGTATAGCACCATTCCCCTGGCTTTTCAAGAGAAATTTTAAGAAAATTAAAGAGAGCACTTTTAAGAAAATTAAAAAGAGCACAAATTCAAATAAACATTATTGGTTTTTTCTATTGATTTTGCCAAAAATTTGCTGTACAATAGATCTGTATATATTATTGATTTCTTTAAAATTAGGAAGAAATCTGAAAAGGAGCGTTCATTATGAAACGAATACTCAGCATTCTTTCGATCATTGCCATGGTTCTTTCCATTGGCACCATGATCGCCCTGCCTACCATGGCAGAGGAGACCGGGTTGGTCAATTTGTTTGACCTTGACACCGCCTCCAAAGGCACTCTTTCGAGTAAAACAGGTGCTCTGTCCTCAAACAACAACTACTACTCCACTGACTATATTGAAGTAGAGCCGGGCGATACCCTGTATTTTGGTATCAATGATGTAAATCTGAGTTATCAGCTTTACATCTATTCCGACACCTCTGCCACTTCTTTCCAGCAGATCAAGTCGGCAGGCTGCACCGTGGTAGAAACCGTTCCTGTTTCGGAATCCACCCTCACTTGGGGCATTCTTTCCTACACCATCCCCGAGGGCTACACTCAGGTGCGTGTCACCTGTCGTGTCACCTTTGCCGATCAGTATCTGCTGACCAAAAATCAGCCCTTCACCAACGAAGAGCGGGTTGCTTACTTCACCTCTCCCGTAACCAATCTCTACGTAGATAAAGGAACCGGCATCTGGCAGAATGACGGCACCATCAGAAGCTCTACCGCACATCACAGCTCCGAGCTGATCGAGGTTGCCGCAGGGGATAAGATCTATTTTGGTCCCTGCAACATCAGCCAGGGCTTCCAGCTTTACCATTGGGAAGGCACCGAAAACTTTGAAACCTCCACCATCATCCGGCACGGCAACGCCAATCTTGCAGTTGCCGACCGCTTCCCCGGCAATCAGGTCATTTATTGCTTTACCGCTCCCTCTGCAGGACGTATTGGTTTATGTAATGCTCCCGCATACAACGATTTTTATTGCATTACCAAAAACGAAGAGCTGACCGTTGAGGTCTATAAAGAGTTCCTGCGTTCCATCAACAGATCTGCAAGCACTCTCTTCACCATTCCCTCCATCACCTCCAATATTTTTAAGGCGGTTGAGACGCAGGGCTACTATGCTAAAGACGGAACGGTCACGTCCTCCACCTCCCACTATTCCGGCGAGCTGATCTCCGTCAAAGCCGGTGACGTCATTTATTTTGGCCCTGTTAATCTGGACCAAGGATTCCATCTCTATGATTGGCACGGCACTGAAGACTTCAGTAGCTACGTTCGCTTGAATAAAGCAGACGTTCAGAAGTACGTTGTAGATACCTTCCCCAACGGGCAGGCCATCCTTGCCTACGAGGTTACCCAGACCGGTCGAATCGGCTTGGTCAATGCCACCGCCTATAATAGTTTCTTCGTGGCCACCAAGAACGTGCGGATGACCACCGAAAACTACTATGCTTACGGCGATCTGCACTCCAACACCATGGGCAACTACTCCGTTGACACCGGCCGTTACAATAACGTCGTGGTCAAAGAGAGTGTTCTGAACGGCAAGTCTGCCCTCTTTACCGGCGACTCTATCTGTGCCGCCGCAGCAGACGACGATTTTTTCAACAACTATTACTACGGCAACACCACCTCTACCGCTGAATGGGGCGGCTGGGCAGGACGTGTAGGTATGTTCTACGGCCTGGAGTATCTGAGCAACTACGGTGTAAGCGGCGCCTCTCTTTCCACCACCCGCGACCGTTGGTACAATGCTCCCGCCTCCACTTCTAAGCAACAGGGTCGCATCTATTGGCAGGTCACCAAGGCGGCTGACTATTATTATGATTACGTCATCCTCCACGGCGGTGTAAACGATGCCTGGGATGCTGCTCCTGTAGGTACCATGAGCGACAGCTTTGAGCTTGAAGACTTCGACCTTTCCACCTATGCAGGCGGTCTGGAGGCAACCTTCTATTATGCCACCAAGTATCATCCCGAATCCGCCATCGGCTACATCATCAACTTTGAAGCCCCCTTACATACCAGCGGTAATATCTCTACCATGGGCAACTACTTTGAGGAAGGCAAAAAGATCTGCGAAAAGTGGGGCATTCCCTATCTGGATCTGTTCACCACCCTCAATGCCGAAACCTTTGACACCAACATTTATACCAAAGACCTGATCCATCCCAATGCTGCCGGCTACAACATCATCGGTGAGCACGTGGCTCAGTGGATGGAGACCCTCCAGCCCTACAACACCCCCGCCGATACCGAGCACGACAAGACCGTCATCGCCTGCGTGGGCGACTCCCTCACCAAGGGTGAGCAGAGCGGCGATCTTGTCCGTAACACCTATCCCGCCTATCTGCAGGAGATGCTGGGCGACGAATATGAAGTTCTGAACGCAGGCTATGGCGGCGCTGCAGTTCAGACCGACGCGTCCAACACCTACAAGAAAACCGTTCAGTACAAGCAGAGCTTGGAGGCCGATCCCGATCAGGTGATCATTATGCTGGGCGCCAACGATGCCAAGGAAGCCAACTGGGATACCGCAGACCATGCAGGCTCCTGCGCAAAGTTTATTGCCGATCTGAAGGCTCTGGTCGAGCAGTATCAAGGCTTGCCCTCCAACCCCACCGTCTATCTGGCAACTCCCCCCTACTCCAGCGGCGCGACCCGCCTCGCCATCTATAACGAAGGCGGTATGCTGGCTGCCATCAAGGCGCTGGCCGCTGAAATGGAGATCCAAGTGATCGATACCTACGTTCCCACCGAAGCAAACGCCGACCTTCTTGCCGGCGACGGCACTCACTACACTGCTGCAGGTTATGAGCTGATCGCCGGTGAGATCTATAAGGCGATCACCGACAGTGAAGCTGCTCCCGACGTTCTTTCCATCACCGAAAAGGACACGGCAGTGGAAGAGACCGACGAGACCAAGCCCCTCATCCGCAACTGGAAGGCTTATTATGAAACCGCTACCGCTTTCCGTATTGAAACTGTAGAAGACGTAGAGATCTTCGGTGATCTGATCGCCGCAGGCTACAACTTTGCAGGTAAGACCGTTTACTTGGAGAACGATCTGGACTTCGCCGGCATGGATTTCAAGCCCTTGGGTGCCATTTCCGGCGAAACTGTTACCGGCGGTAACGCAGAGCATCATGCCCTGGCCTTTGCCGGTATCTTTGACGGTCAGAACCACGTGTTCTCTAACGTAAACATTGAGATTTATCATATCGGCATTGGCTTATTCCCCGTCCTCAACGGTGCCACCATCCAGAACTTCGGTCTGGACGGCGGCCTGATCGCCGGTCATGACGTGGTCGGCGGTATTACCGCTTACGGCGACGAAGGAACCAAGATGTACAACGTCTGGTCCTCTGCCGACGTCTATGCTTCTATCCGTTCCAGCGCATCCGGCGTAGGCGGTATCGCCTCCAATATGCGCCAGAGCGGCTGTGAGCTGAAAAACGTTGCCTGCTACGGCACTGTCAGCGGTGTAGAATACGTTTCCGGAATCGTGGCTTACACCCAGAACGGTGTGCTTACCACCGAAAACCTGGTATTCGGCGGCACCATCGACCTCAGAAGCAAGCACAAGGGTGTAACCCCCTTCGTTCGCTACAGAACTGCCGATCAGGAAGAAGCCGTTTCCGGCTATTATACCACCACTACCGCCGAACAGCGGACTGTTTACGTGGATGAGACTCCCATTCTCTTCGATGAAGAAGCCTTCACCTCCGGTGAATTTGCCGCTTACATGAACGAAAAGACCGAGACTCCCGTATGGACCATGAAGTACGGCTATGCCGTTCCCTTTGGCGATGAAAGCAATGCAGCTCCCGTCGTCATCACCAAGGATTCTGTCGCCCACTACACCGACTATGCAGGTCAGCCTATCGGCTTCAGCCTGGCAGACGGTACCTATTGGTATCTGAACGGTGTGTTGACCGCCGCCGCAGATATGCCCGAGAGCTTTACTGAAGAAGCCACCGTTGGCGTTGCAATTTCTGCCGCCGGTGCTGACTTCGATAACGATGGTGCGATCACCACCGCCGATGCAATCATGCTGCTGAGATACCTCGACCATAAGGATTCCACCATGACAGAGGTTCAGGCCGACGTCAATGCCGACGGCAAGGTCAAGGTATTTGACGTGGTACGCCTTTTGCAGGTCATCTGCGATCTGCCCGCGTAATAACTAAAAAGAAACACGGTCCGACAGGATCGTGTTTCTTTCTATATAGGAAGGTGTTCTACGCAATAAAAGACACGACCCATCGGGTCGTGTCTTTTATTATACGCCGTATTCTTTGAATATTAGTAGTAACCTTGCTTTTTCTTGTTTTTCTGCGGTCGGCGAAGTTTTCGGGTGCTTACGTTATTCTACAGAGAAAATATAGTGATATACCGGTTGACCGCCGGGCAGACACAGTACCTCGGCTTCAGGCATCATCGCCTGAACCTGCTCCTGAACCTTAATGGCATCCTCTTCGGTCACGTCCTCACCGTAGTAGATGTTGACGTAGCTACCGCCGTTTTCAGCCATCTTCTCAAACAGCTTACCCACGACGTCTGCCATCTCATCCTCCACAAAGGTGACCTTTGTCTCTAAAAGGCCCAACAACTGACCCTCTTTGATCTCGTGATCGTCAAAGACGGAATCTCTGGCCGCGTAGGTGACCTGGGCGGTCTGAACGGTGGTCAACTGCTCGGTCATAGCTTCGGCAATGGCCTCGGGCTCCATGCTCTCGTCAAAGCCCAGAAGAGCAGTCACGCCCTGGGGCACCGTCTTGGTGGGGATGACCACCACCTGCTTGGCGGTGGACAGCTCTTTGGCCTGCTCGGCCGCCATAATGATGTTTTTATTGTTGGGGAGGACGAATACCACCTCGCTGGGGGTCTTATTGATCGCCGCCAGAATATCTGCGGTAGAGGGGTTCATGGTCTGACCGCCTTCTACAACGGTATCCACACCCAGATCCTTATACAGAGCGGCAAGACCCTCACCGGCCACCACCGAAACGAAGCCGTATCTCTTGGTGGGCTCTGCCATGACGGGCTCTGCGGGCTGCTCCTTCTGACGGGCGCGGAACTCCTCTTTCATATTATCGATCTTCAGGTTGACCAGCATACCGTAGCGGATCGCCTCTTCGATGGCGCGGCCGGGATGGTTGGTATGAACGTGAACCTTGATGATATCGTTATCGGGCACGCAGACCACGCTGTCACCGATGGACTCCAGATAAGAGCGCAGCTCGGCAGGATTGTGCTTGGTGGCAGTCTCATCCACCGTTACGATATACTCGGTGCAATAGGTAAATTTGATATCCTCTTCGCGGAGATAGACCTCGTCAACGACGGTATCCTCTACCTGCTCCGGCTCGTCCTGGGGCTGGATGGGGTTGCCCTTCAGGGCAGAAAGCGCACCCTCCATTACCACGGCGAAGCCCTTACCGCCGGCATCCACAACGCCGGCCTGCTTGAGCTGAGGCAGCATCTCGGGGGTCTCGGCAAGAACCTTATAGGCCTCCTGCACATAATAATCCAAAGCGTCTACAACCGAAAGACTGCTGCTTTTTTCCACATACTCGGCCAACCGCTCGGCGGCCACGCGGGAAACGGTCAGAACCGTACCCTCGGTAGGCTTCATCACCGCGCGGTAGGCGGCCTTCACACCCTCTGCAATGGCCAGAGAGAAATCAGCGGCAGTGGCCACGTCTTTATCCTTGAGTCCCTTGGAAATACCACGGAACAACAGCGAGAGAATAACACCACTGTTGCCCCGGGCGCCCTTCAGCATAGCGCTGGCGGCACGGTTTGAGGCATCGGCTACGGTACACTCGCCCATATTCTGCAGCTCACGGGCGGCGGCAGAGATGGTAAGGGTCATATTGGTACCGGTATCGCCATCGGGCACCGGGAATACGTTCAGCGCATTGATGGCGGCTTTTTGATTGCTGATATGGTTACATCCGGAGATGACCATCTCGCAATACTGCTTACCTGTAATCATAAATTATTACTCCTTAATCCCATCAACAAAAATGTTGACTTTCTTTACGCTGAAGCCGGTCATCTGCTCCACGTTATATTTTACCTCTTTGGCGATACTGCGGGTCGCGGCAGGCAAATTGACCCCGTAGAGCACCACGATGTGCATCTCTACGATGATGCCGTCCTCCTCCGAAATGATCGTTACGCCCTTCTCGTAGTGATCCTTTTTCAGCAGGGAAACGATGCCGTCACCGGCAGATTTCGCCGCCATACCCACCACGCCGTAGCAGGAGTTGGCCACATGGCCCACGATATTTGCAAAGACAGTTTCGCTAATATTGATAGTTCCGTTATGGTTATTTACGGTCATGGACATATACCTCCTTATTGTACACTATTTTTATTTTATAATATTTTTAAAGAAAATACAATACTTTTTTATTGGCATTAACTTCTTTTAATCAATTCCGGCAGGTAAAGTAAAGGATCTGCCGAGTTTCTGCAGCGGTTTTCAACAGATTTTCAGCCGCTTTGCGGCGGTCGTCATCCAGGTTGGTAAAGGGATCGTCCAACACCATCGGCAGTACCGTCTCACCCAAAAGCTCGCTGACCGCCAGCCGGAAGGCGAAGTACACCGCATCCCGGGTCCCCGCCGAAAAGGTCTCGACGGGATGGGTCCCCTCGGGGCTCTCCAGCGAAATACCGAACTTGCTGTCCAGCAAAAGGGTCTGATATTTTCCGTCGGTCATCCGGGCAAGATGCTCCCCGGCCAGACTGCAAAGGCGAGGGGCAAACCGGGTGTTCATCTCCTCGTTGGCCTCCTTCAGCCAGCCAAGGGCTTTTTGTACCGCCAAAAGTTGTGCCTCACCTTGCTGAATTTCATACTTGGCCGCCCGGGTCTCCTCGGTCAGCTCCGTAATACGGTTCCAAAGCGCCTCCAGCACTCGGGGATCCAACTGCTCCCGACGGGTTCTAAATCGGCGGTTTTCTTCTTCGGCGCGGCTCAATTCCGCCCGCACCTCTGCGGCGGTCAGCGCCATCGGTACGGCACCCTTGGCCAAAACCTCCACCTCACCGCGACTGCGGCCGCCCAAAAGGGCCTGGATCTGCAGCTCGGCCCGGTCTTGCTTCTGGCTGTTTTCGTAAACGCCCCAAAGGATGCGTTGCTCCTGCAGCTCCTCGGCAGAGAAGATGCGGGTCTCCAGCCGCAGCGCTTCCAGCCGTTGTCTGGCCGCTTCCGCAACCGCTTTTTGCGCCGAAACCTGCTCGGCGACGGTGGCAACGGCAGAGCGCACCTCTTCCATCTGCTCCTGTGCCCGCCGATATTTTTTCCATTTTTCCATCAACTGCTGCTCGTTGGCGGTGCCATAGGCGTGGCAGACCCGCCGTCGGCGAAGCTTTTGGGCAACGGCCATGGTAACCGCCGTCACCAAAAAGCCGGCACCGACCCCGTAAAAGATCTCCATTTCTGCAAGCAACGCCGTCACACCGGCGGCAATGGCGGCCACAAACGGTGCCGTCCACCAGGGGAAGCTCTTTTTTTGTAGCTTTGCCAGCTCCTGGCCGGAGAGAGCGTGGAACCCATATTGAGCCACCGCTTCGCCCATCAGCCGCAGCTGCTCGTTCAGTTGATCTTTTTCCTGCTCGGCGGCAGAAAGGGTCTCGGCAGCCTGCTCTTTGGCGATATAGGCGGCGCTCCATTCCTCCAGCCGCTCCTTACTGACGGCAGGGGGATCCATAGGCTTGCGCTCCTCCAGGGCGCGAAGCCGCTCCAATAGCTTCAGGGCATCGCTCCCCTCAGCCTTTTCCAACTGCTCCCGCAGTTCCGCCACCTTGCGGTCGCTTTCGGGGATCGCCTTTTCCAGCTCCTCCCACTCCCGATGGACGGTGATCTGCCGATCCAGCTCCGTGCGGGCCTCCCGCAGGGCAACGGTATCTGCCGTCAGCCGCTCCTTTTTCTCTAAAAGCGGGCCCTGGGTCTTGCCCCGGTACATATATTTGGTGTGCTCCTTATGGAGCCAATCCTCCGCCTGCTGATACGAAACGTTCTCATCACCGGTGGCGGCCATATTTTTCAGCGCCACGTCCAGCCCGTCGGTACGGGCAAACACCAGATCCCCCTGGGTAATGCAAAAGCTCCGCAGGAAGGTCTCGCCGTCCAGCCCCAAAAAGTAGGGGCCCGGCTGTTCCTGGTTGGCAAAGGTCTTTTCCTCGCCGGTGGTGAGGCAGAGCACCTGCCGCTTTTCCATGCCCTTGGCCGGGTGACGGCGTTCGATCCTCCAGATGCGCCCTGCCTCTTCAAAGGTCAGGCTACCCGCCATCTCCGCCCCGCTCCAGGGCAGATATTTTTTGAGCAGCTTGGCGGTATAGCCGTAGAACATATAGTAGATAAAATAGATCAGCGTGGTCTTGCCGAACTCATTGGGCCGGCAATAACTGTTTAGCCCCGCCTCCGGCTCCAGCACCAGCTCCTCCAGCTTGCCGAAGTGCCGGACCTCTAACCGTAGGAGCTTCATCGTCCTGCCTCCTTTAACGCCTTGAGACCCAGCCGAAGGGCCGCCTCCAAATGAGGACGATCCGCCGGGTCTGCCACCTCGATCTCGGCCATGGCATGACGCACGAACGCCCCCTGCAGGGTGTTCTGCTCCCGCAGGAGCTCCAGTGAGCTGAAAAAGTCGGTCTTATCCTTGACCTCCCGGCCGGTACGCTCGGTATAGAGTCGGGCCGCCGCCTGGGGGCTTTCCTCCGGCTGACCGATCAAAATCAACCGTACCTCCGCTCCCTCGGGGATCTCCACCCGTTCCATTATGGAAAGGATCTCTCCGCCGTCGGCACAGCCGGTCAGATCCACCTCCAGCTCTAAATAAAGCTTCTCGGCCACCCGGCAGGGCTCTGCCGTAATACTGCCATCATTGATCTCGATCAAATAAACAAACCGCTCGCCGGTCTCGTCCCAGCCCCGCCCTTGAGGGATGCCGGGCACCAGCCGCAGGCAACGGCCGATCTGCCGCCGATCGCTCTTATGAACGTGACCCACTACCGCCAGTTGAAAACCGGCTTCAGCCAGGGCTTCGGCCGAGACGGGAGCAAAGGAGCCGACGCTCCCCTCGGGAGAGCCGTGGGCCAGCAAAATATGAACCCCCTCGGAGGGTACGGAAAAGCCCGCCGGGATCAGGCTCTCGCCCTCCTCCCGGGCCGCAGAATAGCCGTGGAGATACACCCCCTCGCCAAGTGCGTAGCAGGTCCACTCTGCAGGAAAGATCTGCACCCCTCCGGGCAGACGACAATACAGCGCCGTCACCGCCAGAGGATCGTGGTTGCCCGCCACCAAAAAGACCGGGCAGGGCGCCGCCCCCAACAGGGTCAGCACCGCCTCCTCCGTGGCCTCATCAATAAAAGGCTTATCCAGAAGATCGCCGCCGATCAGCACCGCCTTGCAGGCGGTGTCCTTGGCCTGTTGCAAAATACGGGCCAGCACCGCAGCGTCCTCTTTATTCCGAATATGTAGATCTGCCGTAGCAAGAATTCTCATTTCATTCACCTCACTCTTTATTGTATCTTTTTTGAGGCTAAAAGTCAACTGCGGAGGGTCGGAGGGATTTTCTCTTTTAATATATTGACTTAAAGTTAAATTTTCGTTATAATTGTAGTAATTATGCAATCGGGAGTGAAAATTCGTGAGCAACAACAATAAAAAGATGGTGAAGGAGATCACGTCCATGGACGTGGACTTCGCCCAATGGTATACCGACATTGTGAAGAAAGCGGATCTTGCCGCCTATTCCAACGTAAAAGGCTTTATGATCATCCGTCCCTACGGCTTTGCCATGTGGGAGCTGATGCAGGGCGCATTGGACAAGATGTTCAAGGACCTGGGGCATGAAAATATCTGTATGCCCATGCTGATCCCCGAAAGCCTTTTGAATATCGAAAAGGACCACGTAGAGGGCTTTGCCCCCGAGGCCGCATGGGTCACCTTCGGCGGCAGTGAAAAGTTAGAGGAGCGGTACTGTATCCGTCCCACCTCCGAGACCCTGTTCTGCGACCACTTTAAGGACGTGGTCCATTCCTGGAGAGATCTGCCCCTGCTGTATAACCAGTGGGTATCGGTGGTGCGCTGGGAAAAGACCACCCGTCCCTTCTTAAGAACCCGTGAGTTCCTGTGGCAGGAGGGTCATACCCTTCACGCCACCCGAGAGGAGGCCGAGCAGGAGACCGTTCAGATGCTGGAGGTCTATGCCAAGTTCTGTAAGGACTATCTGGCCATCCCCGTGGTGCAGGGCCGCAA
>CAYLIT010000012.1:1758-16979 GCA_964383835.1 uncultured Eubacteriales bacterium | reverse complement strand
CAAGATTGGGATGATTTTGAATATATATACACGGTATATCATTACACAATGTTGCGAATTCTTTCACCAATTCTTCAACTATGGTATTCCACTTCTGGTTGTCGTTATCATCCACCAAAATGACCTCAAAGTCTCTATAAGTCTGCTCTCTCAAAGAATTCAAAGCCCGCTGCAGTTGTTCTTCTCGTTTATATGTTGGAATAACAACACTAATCATTACATTTCCATTACCGGTTTGCTTCTCCATTGCCGATCTCCTTGGTTGATCTTAACACTATTATTTTAGCATATAACTTACGTTTAATCAACCCGAAATCGCAACAGTCTTTTAGCGAACATACATTTTTTAGATTTTATTTTTCAAATAATAACAACTATCACTTCACGCCCCAATATATTCCAAAATATTGCGTATCCAAAATCAAAAGTGGCTTTACGCCTGTGAACCCGGTGTAAAGCCACTTTTAAAATGAACACTCATGATAGATTTTCTTTAGCTATCTTTTAAAACTTCCGAATAGCATTTGATCACGTACTCTACCTGCTCATCGGTCAGACAGGTATGCAGGGGCAGGGAAATTTCATTTTCAAACTGGGCGTAGGCATTGGGGAAATCCTTGATGTCAAAGCCCAGGTTCTTATAGGCCGTATGCAAGGGCAACGGCTTATAATGCACGTTACAGGCAACGCCGCGTTCTGCCATTTTGGTAATGATCTCATTACGCTTTTCGGCATTGATCCCGGGAATTCTGGTCAGATAAAGATGGCCGCAGGATTGATAGGTATCGGTATAATGCGCCATCGTTTGTACCCCCAAAGGTCTGAAGGCGGCATCATAACGCTCTATGATCTCCTTGCGGCACCGGAGCGTTTCGGGATACCTTCTGAACTGGGCCAGACCGATCGCGGCAGCCACATCCGTTATGTTGCATTTATAATAAGGCGCCACGATATCGTACTCCCAAGCCCCCAGTTGAGTCTTAGCCAACGCATCCTTGGACTGGCCATGCAACGATAGCAGTTGAAGTTCTTTGTAAAGCTCTTCATCGTCAATTCCGGGAATGGAATTCCAAGTCAGAGCGCCGCCTTCGGCGGTGGTCAGATTTTTCACCGCATGGAAAGAAAAAGCAGAAAAATCCGCAATGCTGCCCACCGGTTTTCCACCCAACGTCGCACCAAAAGCGTGAGCAGTATCGGCATTAACAGAGATCCTACCCATTGCCTCTTGCAGACGGGATGACGGTTTGAACATTCCCTTCTTTTTATTTACAATTTCAAAGATGCGTTCATAATCGCATGGGATTCCGCCCAGATCCACCGGTATAATCACTTTTGTGGCAGGGGTGATGGCTTGCTCTAATTTTTCATAGTCCATCTGATAACCGCCCTCGACGGTATCGACCATCACAAGCTTGGCCCCTACGTGGCAAACCACCGATGCCGTTGCGGTATAAGTATACGCCGGAACGATAACCTCGTCCCCCTCGCCTACACCCAACAAGCGAAGCGCCATTTCAGCACAAGCGGTCTGGGAATTCAGGCAAACAGCTTTGCCCGATGTGCCGCCGCAATAAGCAGCTATATTTTTTTCAAGTTCCTTTGTTTTCGGCCCTGTAGTGATCCAGCCGGAACGAAGCGCTTCTGCTACTTCCTGCACGTCTGCTTCTGAAATATCCGGCGGTGAAAACGGTACCTTTAACATAATAAGCCCTCTCAATCGTTGATTTGATTCTACGTTTCGTGAAAAGCGCAAATTGTATAATTTTTGTAATTATATCACTATTATTCATAAAATGCAATAACTCCAACGAACTTTAACATTCCAAATATGTGCAGTCGTCAATGATGGGTGACACTTTAATAAAGTAACAAGGATGTGTTCTTATGGATAAAAAAGATCCTCGCCCCTTTAGTGAAAAGCACCCCCAATTGAATATGCTTATTGGCGTCGCTCTCTTTCTTGGTCTTGCAGGATTAGCCGGATATCTCTTTTTCCAACTCTGTTATTGGGTATACATAGGTGTGGTGGGATTTGTTGGTTGGCTATCTTCTTTAGCCTCTAAATTAGACGCCGTCATAATAGTTGCATTAATCACAGCAACCGTTTCACTTATCGGTGTGATCATTAGTTCAGTTGTTTCTAAAATTATTGATTATAAAAAGAATAGAAAAGAATATTTGGCACAAAAGCGTGAAAAACCTTATGGCGAATTCGTTGATATGGTATATAAAATTCAACAGAATTCAAAAAATCCAAATTTCTACACCCAGGAAGAGATGATAAGTGATCTATTAAGGTTCTCTAAAGATATAACTTTGTGGGGGTCTAAAAAGGTTGTAAAAAAAATGGGTTAAATTCAGAGAAAACGGAGCTGATCCAAAGACTGCTCGAGAAAATATGTTTGTCATGGAAAGCATCACGAATGAAATGAGAAAAGAGCTTGGACTAAAAAGAACGAAAAAAGGCAATCTTCTTTCATTCTTTATACCGCAAATAATCTCGAAAGAAGATTTCGAAGAAGTCCAGAGGAAGATGGACAAGCAAAAACGGGAGACCGCTAGGTATAAGGCAAGCAGGAATATTTGCTGTCCGGGAAAATTCTGTGCGGAGAATGCGGGAGTAAATATGCAGGAAATTCCCGCAAGCCGCGCACCCACAAGCCCCTTTATATCTCCTACAACTGCACCAAAAGAAACGGCAAGGAAAGCTGCCATAATCCCGGGATAAAGCGTGATGTGCTGGAAAAAGCAGTCTTGGGGCGTCTGGCAGATGCAGTTTTTGATGAGAAGCTTTTGCCGGATATCGTTGCCAAATATAATGACTTCGCAAAGGAAAAAGACCAAGAGTTATTCGCAGCCAAAACGCAGGTGGAACGTCGAATCGCCGAAACCAATAACGGGATCAATAACATTGTTAATCTCGTCGTTCAAACCGGTTCTTCTGCGCCGGCGGACAAGCTCAAGGAGTTGGAAGCCGAAAAGGTTCAGTTAGAGGCTTCCCTTTTAGACATTGAAACTCAACTGGAGAAAATGACCGTTTTGGAAGAAGCTCTCCGGGCAGCATTCAAAGAAGCCAAGAGAATGCTTCAGTCCGGCACCCTGGTGAACCGCAAAGCGATCGTTGACCGCTACGTTAAGGTGGTGATTATTTACCCCGATACAATTACGGTTGAGTTTAATATTTCAGGTACATATACTTTGGTTATAAAGCCCTCCGATGATCGGAGGGCTTTATTTTTTAGAAGAAATATTGATATTTCCGTTTTTGTTCCAGCAGGAGTTTTTCTACTCGTTTTAAGATTTTTTCATCATAGATTCCTTGGAGCTCATCGAGAATTCGATAGATATCTTCGCTGTTGAATTGGAATTTCAGATGGCTTCCATAGAGTTCTTCGGCAGCGTTTAATTGCTCATCAAAATCGGTATCAAAGGGTTTCGCTTGAACTTTTGCGATATTTTGATAAAGATCGGTTTCCAACGAATAATCGTTTGTATCGGAGAGCAATGCTAAGCCGTTATCGAAAATCGGGGCAAAGCGGAAGGCTTTTGTTTTTTCATCCCGCAGGACGGCGATATTATTGGTGTGGCGGTCTTCATTCAGGAAGAATGCATCCAATGCCAAGAGAACCGCAAAATACTTCCCTGCATCCTGAATGCCGGTGGTTTCCTCAACGAAATTCACCGTATAAGCAAGTCGCTCTTCGGCATTTTCCATTGGTGCAAGAGCATCTGCCAACCCTTTACCAAAATATTGACGGTGCAACCGTTCCAAGGGGATCAGCATCTCATTTTTCGCCTTAAAATTATCGCATACGCACCCGATGCTTTCTTTATCATCATACCGAATCTTGATCAATTCGTAGGCCACAAATTGCACCACATTGGATTTTTTCAGCAATTCCGATATCACGTATTCCGCCAACGCTTCATAGCCCATATGGTCCGCTTTATACCACTTCTCACCGATGTGCCATTTGGGCTGATTTCCTTTGGAAGTATGATTTTCAATTTTTTCTTTTTTTACGGTTGTGAGATCAATGGTTTGCATAAGCTTCTCTCCCCTTCGGATAATATTTAAAGCGGATCCATAACGAATCTTCGGCCGTTCTTCCATTTGTTTTTTCCACGATCTGCAACGGATCATAGCAATCCAACCCCATATCCCGCAACAAGGCCTTCACATTTCCACGGGTTTCCGGAAAGCAACGATCCTTCAAAAATTCCTGAAACTGCTCCCAGGTTGGTTCTTCCACCACCCCGAATGCCCGATGCAAAATATCCTCGGTTCGGTTCTTAATCATTACTTTTTCGTGAAGAAAATCAACGTCAATAATGGTGCAGATATTCGTCCCGTTCATATAGGTCATCCGCAAAGTATGGTCTTTTTGTGGCGGACGATTCACATATCGGTCGATCACCTGCCGCGAAGTGCCATAATGCTTTGCAACGGCATTGATCGTTTTCCCGCTTGCCAACATCTTTTCCATTTCGGCAACTTGCTTTGCGCTGAATTTACGCTTCCTGCCTGCGTTACGATTATCCTTGGCTTTTCTTGCAATTTTCTGAAGTTCGGCAACGTCATCCGTCCCAAACAGTTCTTTACATAATGCCTGATAATCCATTATTACAGCCCTCCTTTTTACAAATTTATTATATGTAACTTTTTTAATTTGATTACATTATATTCTCAAAATGAGAATTTGTCAAGGAGATAAAAAAATATCCACACCCGAATGGATGTGGATATGAATGGCAGGGGCAGTAGGAATCGAACCCACGACACGCGGTTTTGGAGACCGCTGCTCTACCAGCTGAGCTATACCCCTAAATTAAATTGCTTATCTATTATAAGCGTTTCAAATTGGATTGTCAAGTGATTTCGAAAAATAATCAAAAAAGTCCGTTTTCGTTGCGACGTTTGAGGTAAAAGAGGGAGAAAGAGTATAAAACTTCTTTCTCCCCTTTTTTCCAAATTGGCACAAACCACTTTTTCTGCGGTCGTTATCTTTTAAACAGTCACTTATGCGCCTAAAAGGGCAGCGCCGATAATGCCGGCATCGTTGCCAAGCTTGGCGATACGGATCTCGGTCTTGACCTTATTATAGCGGGCATACATCTCTTTATCGGCGTATTCCTTGATGGGCTTCAGAAGATAATCGCCCTCTTTGGAGATACCGCCGCCGATGCAGATGATCTCCGGCTGCAAAATGTTGATGATATCCACCAGGCCGGTTGCCACGGAGTGGAGATACTCATCCACCACTTTTTTCGCCTCTTCGTCGCCCTTACGCATGGCGTCGAAGGAGGTGAGACCGTTGACCTTCTCCAAAGAGCCGCCGGCCAGCTTCCACATCAGGGTATCGGGATTCTTTTCCATATGCTCCTGGGTGGTCTTGATAAGGCCGGTGACGGAAGCGTAAGCCTCCCAGCAGCCCTTACGGCCGCAGGTACAGGGACGGCCGCCCTCTTTGATGACGATATGCCCCATCTCGGCGCCTGCATGGTTAAAGCCGCTGTACAGCTTGCTGATAATGACCATACCGCCGCCCACGCCGGTACCCAGCGTGATGGTGACGCTGTCACGCACGCCGGCGGCGGCACCGCACTTTGCCTCGGCCCATGCGGCCACGTTGGCGTCGTTTTCTACGTAGATAGGCTTACCGGGGAAGTATTCGCCCAGCATATCGGCCATGGGCAGATCAAAGAAGCCCAGGTTATTGGCATAGATCACCATGCCCCGCTCGGGATCGATGGAACCGGGAGAGCCGATACCGATGCTCTTAACGTCTGCCTCGGTGATCCCTGCACCCTTGACGGCGAGCTTTGCTACCTCGGCCATCCGAGCGATGATGGTCTGGGCCCCGGCCTTTGCCTCGGTGGGGATGCTGGTCTTATAGATCAGGTTCATCTTTTCGTCTACGATACCGGCGGCGATATTGGTACCGCCCAGATCAATTCCTAAATAATACATGGTTTATTCCTCCTCCATTGATCCCATGATCAGTTTATTAATTTCCTCGGCGGCGTTATAGCCGAGGCGTTTTTGACGGTTGTTCATGGCCGCCACCTCGATAATGACCGCCAGGTTCCGGCCGGGCTTGACCGGGATGGTGAGGGTGGGCACATCCACACCCAGAATATTATTATAGTTGGTATCCAGCCCCAGACGGTCGTAGACCTTGGACTGATCCCAGCTTTCCAGATGGATCTCCATATCGATGATGGCGTCCTCTTTAACGGCGCCCATACCGAAGATCTTCTGAACGTTGATGATACCGATGCCCCGAAGCTCAATAAAATACTGAATATTCGAGGGCGAGGTACCCTTTAAGGTGGTAGAGGTGATCCGCTTGATGACCACCGCATCGTCGGCGATCAGACGGTGACCGCGCTTGACCAGCTCGATGGCGGTCTCACTTTTACCGACGCCGCTTTCGCCGGTGAGCAGGATGCCTTCACCGTAGACCTCCACCAACACGCCGTGAGTGGTGATCTGCGGTCCCAGCCGCTCATTTAGGAAGAAGATCGAGCTACTGACGAATTGGGCAGTCTGCATCGAGGTCTTCAGAATGGGAACCCGATATTTTTCGGCGATTTCGATCAACTCCGGATAGCCGGGCAAGCCCCGGGTGATCACCAGCGCCGGGAACCGGAATTCAAACAGCCGCTCAAAAATACGGCGGCGACGGGCCTCGTCGAAATGATCGAGGTAGGTATGCTCCACCTTGCCCAGCACCTGGATCCGGCTTTCATCAAAGTAATCGAAAAAGCCTACCAGCTGCAGAGCCGGGCGGTTGATATCGGTAGAGGTGATCTCGGTATCAAGACCGCCTACCGGCATATAGATCGCCTCCAGACCCATCCGTTTCATCATCTCGGCAAGGGTCAGTTTTTTTTCTTGGGACACTATGCCACCCCCTTTATATGGATATTATATCAAACATCGCTATACTATTCAAATAAAATGTTTATTTTTTTGTAAAAAAAACACTTGCTTTTCCGAAAGTTTTGTGTTAAAATATCTGTTGCACAAATAAGAAGGAGGTGTTCATCATGGCAAAATGTGAAGTATGCGGCAAGGGCGTTACCTTTGGTATCAAGGTGTCCCACTCTCATCGTCGCAGCAACAAGGCGTTCAAGCCCGATGTGAAGCGTATCAAGGCGGTTGTAGACGGCACTCCCAAGCGTGTGTATGTTTGCTCCAGATGTCTCCGCTCCGGTAAGGTAGAGAGAGCAGTTTAATTGAAACGCTAAAGCGGATCTCGCAAGAGATTCGCTTTTTTACTTTTTTAGGGGTAACAAGACTAAAGAGGCTGTAAAAAACGAGAGTTTTTTACAGCCTCTGTCGCTATCCTGTTGTGGGTGTCGTTTGCTCGGCAGAAACATCCCCGCTTGGTTTTTCCGTATCCGGGGTTTCCGGCGTTACAGAGGTTTCCGGCTCAGAGGGTGTTTCGGTCACCGGCGGAGTGGAGGGTTGCGTCGGGGTTTCGGAGGTTTCCGGCGTCTCGGGCGTCACCGGGGTTTCCGGCTCTACCACGGCATCGGGATCCACACCCGGCACACCGCAGTAATCGCAAGCCTCATAAGGCAGACTGGAGGCAAAGAATTGCCCGGTTGCCGTTTCGGTACACTTCTCGCCCGGAACCTTGCCGGATTTGGCGCAGACCGTAGCAGAGGTCAGGCCGGTGGGCGCATCAAAGTCCTTTCTGGGCAGGCCCTCATGGACCTGGCTCATCACCTTTTTCCATGCCACGGCGGCAGGGTTCAAGCCGCCGTATTCGATGGTGGCGGGGATATCGTAGCCCACCCACACACCGGCAGTATAATACTTGGTGTAACCCACGTACCAGCGGTCCTTATCGTCGCTGGTGGTACCGGTCTTGGCACACATGGTCTGCCCGCTGATCTTGCCGCTGGTACCGGTGCCGTAGGTGGCGGCATGGTTCAGCATCTGATTCATCAGAGCGGCGGTATTTTTCTCCATGGCAGTATGGGATTCCACCCGGTTTTCCAGAAGCACACGGCCGTTCTGGTCCAGGATCTTGGTAAAGGTATAGGGCTTGGTATAGGTACCGTCGTTGGCAAAGGCGGAATACGCGGCGGTGATCTCCTGCACGCTGATGCCGGTGGTCAAGCCGCCCAAAGCAAGGGCCTGGTCGTTTTCATCATTGCCGGAGCCGGCCACCATGGTGGTGATACCCAGGTTATTCTTGAGGAAATTAAAGGAGGTCTTATACCCCACCGCCTGCACTACACGGACGGCGATGGTATTTTTAGATTGATCCAGACCTGCCTGGACCGACATCATCTCCTCGGTCCAGCCGTCGTAGTTTTTAGGCCAGGGATTGCCCTTGGAGTCCTCACGGACACCCTCATCCATCAGCAGCATCCCCGGCGCCACACGGACACCGCCGATCTTGATACCGTATTCAATAGCAGGACCGTAGGTTCCAATGGGCTTCATACAAGAGCCCGGCTGACGGTAGGATTGGGTGGAGCGGTTGAGACCGCGGGCCACCGTCTTTTTGCCGATACCGCCGGCCATACCCACCACCGCGCCGGTGGTGTTATCAATAACGGTGATGGCGCTCTGCAGGCTTTGACCGTTGGAGGTGACCTTGGGAAAGTTGGAGGAGTCCTGAAAGATCTTATCCACGGCCGCCTGCACGTCCAGATCCATGGTGGAATAGATCTGAATACCGCCGGAATACACCAGCGAGCGGGCATAGGCCTCACTATAGCCCTTTTCGTTGACCAAAGCGTCGATGACGTCCGTCACCACCTGGTCCACAAAGTAGCTGTTGACTGCGGTGCCGGACTCATTTTTGTTGGACTCGCCCACGTGAAGCACCAGCTCCTCGGCCTTGGCGGCCTCGGCCTCTTCTTTCGTGATATAGCCCAGTTCCAGCATTTTATCGATGACAATACCGGCACGACGGGCGTTGTTTTCGGGGTTCTGAATGGGATCGTAATAGGTGGGCAGATTGGTGATAGAGGCGATGCTGGCGCACTCAAACAGCGTCAGCTCATCCAGAGTCTTATTGAAATAGACCTCCGCCGCCGTCTGCACCCCGTAACAGCCCTGGGAAAGGTAAATGGTATTGAGGTAGACCTCTAAGATCTGATCCTTTTTATACTCCCGCTCCACATACCAGGCCCGGCGGATCTCCTGGATCTTACGGGAGACGGTCTGCTGATCCTCACCTGTAATATTCTTGATCACCTGCTGGGTGATGGTGGAGCCGCCGAAGGTCTTCTCGCTTCCCAGGTTCAAAAAGTTCAAAATCGCACTGCCGGTACGGAGCAGATCCACACCGCTGTGCTTATAGAAACGCTCATCCTCAATGGCCACGAAGGCGTGCTGAAGGTTCTTGGGGATCGCATCGATATCCGCCCAGATACGGTTCTCGCTGGCGTGCAGGGTCTCAGCCTCCACATAGGCGCCGTCCTTCACACCGTAGACCACCGAGGTGTAGTTCAAGGCGCTGTCCACCTCCGATAGGTCGAACTCATCGTCCAGATAAATGAAGGCGTACCAGGCGAAAGCCAGCACCACAAAAAAGCAGGTCAGCATCCCGGTCAGAAAGACTGCCCACACCGATTTACGCAGCCAAACGGGCAGGCGCTTCTTTTCTTTCTTTTCACCCTCTTCCCCGTTCTTGCGGAGCCGGGCGGGAAGCAGACCGTTCAGCTTACTCTTTAATTTATTCCATAATTCGTTGATCTTTTTCAAATGGAGCCATCTCCTTTATAGATAGGGTGACAAGAATCGAACCTGATTCGGGTTGCTCGTATTTGCTTATACATACTTAGTATATCAAATAACCCATCGATTTGCAAGTATATTTATCTTCTGCTCCTGCGGCGGCAATAATCCCGCCAGCCCGCCTCTGCCAAAGAGCAGGCATAGACCGAAAAGCTTTTGTGCCGTTCCGGCCGGATCATCCGGGTGCTGAACCCGAAGGAAAGCACCGTCAGCACGCAATACGCCCCGTACCTCAGGTAAAAAAACAGCGTCCGCAACAGATGCCCCCGAATAGCACCGCGCCCCACCCACAAGGCCTGCAGTACCCCCGCATCGGGGTAAAGGAGCAGGACGTATTTGCAAAGAATGTACCTTAAATATATAATAAGCATTCCAAAAAGCACCCCACTCCACAGCAACACCGAAAGGGCGATCAGCCAAGGGGAGCGGAGCATAAACTCCGCCGCCAGGCGAAAGGGATCCCGTTGCACCGAAAAAACGTCCTCCCCCGTCACCACCAAAAAGGTGAAAAACAACGCCACCTCCAAAAGCGCCGCCGCCAACAAAAGCAACAATCGTTCCCAATAGGAAAGGATCTTTTTTAAGGCGGAAACGGCGGTGGCCTTGGTCAGCATCAACGGACGGCGGAACAAAAAGAACAGATCATAAAACCTCCCGTTCCCCCGGATAAAATAATACGAGATGCCATAAGAAAAAGGGGTATAAAGCAAGGAGGAAAAGACCAGCACCAGCGCGGCGGAAAGATAAAATCCGCCGTCCAGCCGGTTGCGAAAGGCAGAGTAAAAATCCCCGTTGACATGGAACAGAAGAAGTCCGCCCAAAAACAGGCCCACCGCCAGCAAAAAGGTCAGCAAAATCATGATCGCATAAAGAACCCCACGATGCTCGGCATTTTTAAAGCTACGGCTCATAGCGACCTCCAATAAAATAATAGGGGATGTACGTTTGCACATCCCCTATTATTATATAATGTAGAAAAAATGTTTTACCACTTGAACAGCACCAAGCCGGGCAGCAAGCTTGCGTTCAGGATCTGGGCCACGCGGCCGGAATCCTTTACGTTCTCCGCAGTCTGGCTGGGAGCACCTTCCATGAAGGCACTGAAGGTGGTGTGGATGGAAGGATCGTAGATGCCGTTAGCTTCGTTCTTATGATACATGGCATGGGTCACCAGGTTTGCGTTGTTATCAAAGAAGGAAAGACCCAGGAAGTAGGAACGGTCACTGGCGTGAGCGTCGGGATTCTGAGTGGTGATGCTGGTGCCTGCAGAGGAAGAGCCGGTAGCAGCGGTAGCACCGTAGAGGTAGTTAGCGCAATCGGGATAGACTGCATTGACGTCAGCAGCCTTCTCGGCCCAAGCGCGAACAAAGGAAACGCCGATGTTCTTCTTCATATCCTCATAGCGCTCCTGCTGATCAGCGGTCAACTGCTCCAGAACAGGAGTCTCATGCTCATTCTTCCAGATCTTGGTATATTCCTCGGCCACACGCAGGGCAACGGAGGGATTCTCACAGGTCTTCATTACGGCAAAGCCGCCGGCCCAACCGGCCACGGGAGTGATGATCTCTTTTTCGTATTCCTCACCGGCCGCTTCGCTTTCCTGCTCGGCCTGTACCTTCTGAGTAAATTCTTCCTCAGTCAGTGCACGGTAGGTGGTCTCAAAGGTGGTACCGTAGGGATAAGCTACGAAATCCCACTCGGAAACGGTCTTATCGGCCACTTCCTTGACCTTCAAGAGATCCTCCAGCTCGCAAGCCAGGAAGGAGTAGGACTTAACGGAGTCTTCACCGGCGTAAGCGTTGAAGAGCTTTTCGTAGACCGACTCATCCTCCCAAGCGGAAGCCTTTTCAAAAGAACCTACATAATTCTTATTCTCAACGCCCTTAACGGTCCAGTACCAGGACTGAACGGCATCGGCACTCTTGCTGTAGTCCACATTGGAGGTGGTGGTAATGGTAGCCTTACCGGTGTTGGCGCTGATGGCAAAGCCACCGTAATTCTCCATACCGTACCAGATGTCCAGCCCCTCCAGAGCATCCAGCTCGGAAGCGATACCTACGTTGGTACCGGTGGTGCTGGCCTTCAGCATCTCGGTCAGAGCGCTGACGCTCCAGGTGCGATTGTTGTACATCTCAACGGGATCGGAAACAGCGATCTCACGCAGAGTGGTAGCCACGCCGGCAGTACTCACCTGGGTTTCCTCAGCCAGGGTGGCGGCCTTGACGTTTGCCTTATTGTAGGCCAGCAGATAGGGAGCACCCATACCGGCGGCTACATGGTAGTAGATCAAGGTCTCGTCCAGGTCATCTTTCACATAGAACTTTTCAGAAAAAGAAGAGGAGAAGGTATTCAGTTCGTCAGCCAGCTCAAGGTTCACGAAGGAGTTGATCGACTGAGTAAAGGAGTGGACGTCACCCCAGATGGAGTTATCCACATACATAAGGTCCACATCGTCGCCGGAGAGAACGGCGCGGCGGCAGGCGGCTACATAAGCGGAGCCGGTACCGACTCTTCTTACATTTACGGCACAACCGTACTGAGCGGTCATTGCCTTAACAGCCTCGTTTTCCTCTTCGATGGGGAAATCATCGGGAACCAGGATCTTCACGGCACGACCGTTCAACAGCTCATCGCTTACGCCGGTAGCGCTGTTGGCCACGCCCCGCTCCACCTTCATGGTAGAGATCAGATTCTCGATCTTGCTCAACAGCTCATCGGCGCTGTAGGTAGAGGTAAAGGGCGTGTAAACAGGATCGGGATCGGGTTCGGGTTCGGGTTCGGGTTCGGGTTCGGGATCGGGCTCGGGCTCTTCCTCTTTGGGTTGCTCGTACCAGGTCTTATTCTTGGTGGTAGGATCTTCGTACTGATAGTCGGGAATGATCAGCAGGGAGCTGAGCTTATCGCTGATATCAGAGCCGTAGTTCGCTACGCCGGACGGACGTGATACATAGTTACAGCCGGCCAGAGAGACCAGCACAACCATGACCAGCACTGCAGCCAGGATCTTTCTTACTTTCATGTGAATACCTCCTGAAATAGCCTTTAGGGTAAATAGATATATAATATATCAGTTATAGTATAGCATACCGCCATAACTACTTCAAGAAAAAAATTAAAATTAGCGATACTTAACAATCATTTTCGCTTAAAATTGTGCATTATGACAATTCCACCTGCTGCAATTTCTCCTCCTCTTTAGCGGTGGCGATCAAAAAGTTCAGCCGGGCCTGCAATCCTAAAAGCTCATAGGAAAGAGCGTCCACCAAAAGGGGCTCGTTGATCAGGGAAAGCTTGGTCTCGATATTGCGCATCCGCTCTCTGAGCGCCACCATCTCGTCCCGATGAGTATACACCTGTTTTTTCATTTCAATTCACCTCGCAGTATTACTTTTGCCTGTTTCTACCATATCTATGCAGTCATACTTGAAAAAATCCGCCGCATATGTTATGATAAACGTATGATAACGCAAAGTAAGGAGGCTCGTTATGCTTGAACGTTTACCCGCATGGGTCAAAAATAAATGGGTGCTATTCGCCGCCGGCTGTGCCGGTACACTGCTGTTAGGAACGCTGATCTTTCTGGTGTTTCTGCGGGGGCCCTTCGCCTCCCTGCTGACCAACCAGGGCGAAAAGGCGCTGGAGGCGCAGAACTACGATAAGGCGGTGGCCAAATTTTCCTCTGCCCTGAATCTGAAAAAGAACCGGGAGGAGATCTACCTGGGCTACAGCGAAGCGCTGATCGCCCAGAACCGCCATACCGAGGCGGTGGAGGTGCTGGAAAAGGGCATCGACCGCCTGGGTGGTGCCGAGGCGCTCTACCTGGCCAAGGCCGGGGCGCTGACCGACGCCGGCAAGATCGGTGCGGCGGCCGACTTTTTGGACAATATCAAGGATACCTATATCAATAAAAAGATCCAGGACGCCCGCCCGGCAGACCTGACCTATTCCCCCCAGCAGGGCAAATACAGCAAGGCGCAGAAGGTCACCATCCAGGTGCGCCCCGGCGAAACGGTGTATTACACCCTGACCGGCGAGGATCCCTCCCTGGCCTCGGCGGTCTATAAAGAGCCCATCACCGTCAGCGCCTCCTGTACCCTGACGGCGGTCTCGGTCAGCGAAGAGGGGCTGGTCTCGCCCCGGTTGAAGCTGACCTACGAGATCGATAACGCCAACGAGGCCATCGAGTTCACCGACCGCAAGATCGAAAAGATGGTCCGAGCCGCGCTGGAGCGCAGTTCCGGTCCCCTTTACGCCTCTCAGCTGGCCGGCGTCACCCAACTGGCTAACGACGGCATTGACGGTGACGTCCGCAGTCTGAAGGACCTGGAATATCTGCCCAATCTGCAGCGGCTGTACATCAACGACGAACTGCTGATCGAGGACTATACCCCCCTCTCCAGTCTGACCGGGCTGCAGATCCTCTCCATGTCCGGCTGTGCCCTTTCGGACACCGATCTCAGCTACATCAGCGATCTTTCGGAGCTGACCGAGCTGAGCATCAACGATAACAAGATCACCTCCCTGGCCGATCTTTCCCAACTGAGCGCATTGGAATTCCTCAACGCTTCCGATAACGAGCTGGTCTCCACGGTGGATATCGCCGCCTTCCCGGCTCTGCGCTATCTGCATCTTACCAACAACGGTCTTTACGATCTGAGCGGCCTTTCCTCCCTGAGTGAGCTGCTCTACCTGGATATCACCAACAACTCCGTTTCGGATCTGGAGCCCCTGGCGGGGCTGACCAAGCTGGAGGAGCTGTATCTGCGCGGCAACCGCCCCTCCAACGTGAAGAAGCTGAGCAGTCTGCCGGCGCTGACCCGACTGGATCTTTCGGACTGCGGCATCGCCTCTTTAAGCGTGGTCAACGATTTCAAGGCGCTGAAGGCTTTGTTCGCTTCCGATAATCAGATCGCCTCCCTCTCCACCTTCAATAAGCAGTTGGAGGAACTTTATATCAGCGGCAACCCTCTGGCAGATCTCTCTCCGCTGAAGACCCAGACCGCCTTGACGGTGCTGGAGGCCGCCGACACGCAGATCACCGACGTTGCCTGCCTGGCAGGAAACAAGACCCTGGTCTCACTGGATATTTCCGGCACCTCGGTCACCGATGCCGCGGTGCTGAAGGACTGTGCCGGGCTGAACTTTTTGGTCTGCTCGGAGCAATGCTCCACCGCCGGACTTCCCGCCGCCGTGGAAGTAATCATGAAATAAAAGAATCCCGCATGAGCACACGCTCATGCGGGATTTTTCAATCTGCCTGATCAACTTTACGTTTAATTGCAACTCTGCAGGCACGCTTATGACATTCAGCCAGATAATCGGTCAGCGCCATAGCCCGGTAACAATCGTTCTCGAACCGTGTTTTGGTGGGGGCGATCTTCAGTTCAAAGGTCATGAAATCCTTGAAATTCCATTGATCCAGCCGCCGGGCGATCCCGTCCCAATCGGCGATGCC
>CAYLIT010000012.1:0-1748 GCA_964383835.1 uncultured Eubacteriales bacterium | reverse complement strand
ATGAAGATCATCGGTATAATAGATCTTTCCTTCAAAATCCGAAATTCCCAGATTGTCGTTCAGATGGGTGCAAAGCAGGCGGTCGCCGTAAAGCGCCAGCAGATCCTTGGAATGGTTATAGCACATTTCGTGCCCCGTATCCCAGCAAAAGCCCACCGCAGGGCTATCGCGGAAGGTCTCCATCAGCGCCGCCAGATACTCCTCACCCTCGGTATTCTCAAAGGCGATCTTGACGCCTAACCGCTCCGCCTCCTCTACCAATACCCGGTAGCGGTTCAGGCCGGTCTCGGTAATGGGCAGGAAATCCTTAAAACCGATGTAGACGTGCACCACCATAATGGGGGCGCCCAGCGCCTTACAATCCCGAAGGCACTCCATCAGCTCGTCCAAGGCATCCTGTGCCGCCTCGGCATCCGTATCCCAAAGAGCCTTGACCTTGGTAAAGGGGGCGTGAATGGACTGCAGGGTCATCCCCAGCCGTTTTCCTTCTTCCACGATGGGCTTGGGGTCCAGGGTCCGGGACCAGGTAAAGAAATAACCCTCAAACCCCGTCTGCTTTAAAAGCGAAAGCTGGGCAGGAAGATCCTCACCGAACTGCGTGCCGATATTCAGTGCAAATTTTTGCTTCCACATGATGGTTCTCCTTTTAGTAAAACAGCCGCTCCGTGGAGCGGCTGCTGTTTTTTGCTTTTTAAACTTTCAAAAAAGAGTGCAGATTTCGTTGATCGTTCCCGACGGCGTATGTGATACGCCAAGTGGGACGAGCGACGGAATATGTACCTTTTTGGAAGTTTTACTTAATGATCTCGCCCATGGCGTTGCGGGGCAGTGCTACGGCATTGGCCTCGTCGGTGTCGATGTGCATAGCATCGGCAAACTTGGGGGAAACGCGCAGAACAGTCTCGCCGAAGATGATCTCACGGGGGCCGGCAACCTTAACGGATACGATCTGGCCGTCGGTGAAGCCGCCCTTTTCAGCGGTCTCGGGGGTCATGTGGATATGACGCTGAGCAGCGATCACGCCCTCTTCGATGGTGATCTCGCCACAGGGTCCCTTGATGGTGATAGCGCCGCTACCCTTTACGTCGCCGCTCATGCGGATGGGAGCCTCAACGCCCAGAGTACGGGCATCGGTCAGGGAAACTTCAACCTGGTTCTCGGGACGGGTGGGGCCCAGAACGCTGACGTGGGTGATGCTCTTCTTGGGGCCGATCAGGTCAACGCGCTCCTCGGAGAGGTACTGACCGGGCTGGGAAAGCTCACGAACCATAGTCAGCTTAGCGCCCTTACCGAACAGGATCTCAACGGCCTCTTCGGTAAGGTGGACGTGACGGGCAGACATTTCAACTAATACGTTCATTGGATTTATACCTTCTTTCATTAATTTTCCTATACTATTCTACAACACCCTGCCATATTTTTCAACCCTAAATTATACCAAATTTATATATTGAAAATGGAATTCGTTTATGATAGAATAAAGAATAATGTATTAAACGAGGAGGAGATCCTGATGTCTAAAAAATATTACATGACAACGGCCATTGCCTACACCTCTGCCAAGCCGCACATCGGCAACACCTACGAGATCGTGCTGGCAGACAGCATTGCCCGTTTCAAAAGAATGCAGGGCTACGACGTGCAGTTCCAGACCGGTACCGATGAGCACGGCGAAAAGATCCAGCTCAAGGCCGAGGCTGCCGGCATTACCCCCCAGGCCTACGTGGACGGTGTGGCCGGCGAGATCA
>CAYLIT010000011.1:0-17368 GCA_964383835.1 uncultured Eubacteriales bacterium | reverse complement strand
ATGTATTAAATCCATTCTCTCACAGCCATATCCACTTTTAGAAGTCATTGTTGTCAATGACGGTTCCACAGATAGAACACAGCAAATTGCACAGAATATCTCGGCACAAGACTCTCGCATCAAACTGATCAACACCCAAAACGGCGGAGTTTCTGCCGCAAGAAACATCGGTTTAACGCAAGCAAGCGGAGAGTATATCATGTTCGTAGATGCCGATGATGTATTGTTAAATGGTGCATTACCTTATATGATCGATCTGCAAAAAGAGCACGGCGCAGATATTGTTTCCGCAACCGCCATCTCTGCTTTGCCAGATCAAGAATATGAAGATCATTTCATCGCCGCCAGCGAAACAAAGGTATTGAAAGATTCAGAGCCACTGAAACAGGCATTACTTGACCTTCCCGCCGCTTACTCGGCATGTGCCAAACTATATACACGAAACGCAATCAAAGATATAGTATTTCCTCTTGGAAAAAGAGTGCACGAAGACAGTTTTTTTCTGTTTAAATGTTTTTTGAACAAAATCACAATGGTAATAACTGATGCTATTGTATATAAAATTACCCTCACCCCCAACAGTGCATCCCGATCACCTTTTTCTGAAAAGTTCTTCGATATGCTCGACTTATTGGAAATAAAATTACAGGACATAAAAGAACAGTATCCGGAATACAAAGAGCTTTCCTATAATATGGTGGTAAAAACCCACCTTTCATTACTAGTGAACCTTTGCAAGAGCACCGACAAAAAAAACAAGAAAGCAGAAAAAGAGTCCATAAGACAGGTTATTAAATATCGACAGTATTTTCGCCCCGCTTCAAGCTTTGATAAAAAACTTTTTTTCATTGTACGTTACCATTTGTTTGGCTTATACAAAGCCTTTTATCAACTGAAAAATCGCTGAGAGTTTCATAAAAAGCCATCTTACGAAATTAAAAGTTCAAGCGGATCAACAAGCTGTTTCCAGCAGATTACCGACAAGATATTAGCTCCATTAGATATAGCAAAAGCGAGGTGAAATCACTCCGCTTTTTCTTTTTTATGACTTAAAAACCACTCGGTCAACTCATCGCCCTCGTAGGCGGTATCCCATGCGTTGTGCTTCACCCCGTAGCAGATTTTGAGTTGGGCATTGCCACCCCGTTTATTGATGGATTTCAGCATCGAAACACTTTCAAAAACCGGTACGGTTTCGTCCAGATCCCCATGGTACATCATAATGGGAATCTCGCAGACGTAGCCGGTATTCCAATAAATACCGCTGCCGCAGACCGGTGCGATGGCCGCAAACCGATCGGGGTCTGCCATGGCCAGCATCCAGGTGCCGGTGCCGCCCATGCTCAGGCCGGTGAGATACACCCGCTCTTTATCCACGGGCAGAATCTCGCTGATATCGTCCAGAAAAGCCAGTAACGACTCGGTATAACAACCCCAATATTTCTTCAAGGGGCATTGAGGCGCAATGAAAATAAAGGGATATTCCTTACCGCTTTCCCGCACATGCTTCATAAAGCCGTGCTTGCAGACCAGCTCTAAATCGTCCCCCCGCTCCCCGGCGCCGTGCAAAAACACTACCAGGGGGTATTTTTTGGTTTCGTCGTAATCCTTGGGCAGGTATTTTACATAGTTGAAATTATAATAGACCTCATGCTTCCATTGATGCTTGGTATACATTTTTATGCTCTCCTTATTTCAAATCATCATTGTAGTGAGCCCGTTCGCCGCCGATAAATTTAGGGCGGGTGCGGGCGGCCAACAGGATGGCGTTGCCGAGGGTCTTTGCCTGCAGGCGACAGGGGACTGCCACCTCCCTCAGGTGCATTCCGATGAGGGTGCCGCCGATATCCAAACCCGCTTCGGCATTGATATGCTCCACCGCCACGGGGCGCTCCAGCAAGCCGTAAACAGCGGTGGCAAAGGAACCGCCCGCCTTGGGCCGGGGCACCGCATTGACGATGGGGTAACCCCGGCGGTCTGCCGCCGATTCTTCTAAGATCAATGCCCGATTGAGGTGCTCACAGCATTGAGCGGCTAAAAAGACCTCCCGCTCACGGCAGGCATCGAGAATTCCCTCGGCTACCGCCTTGCCCACTTCGGGAGCGGAATGAGTCCCGATCTTTTCGCCGATAATTTCGCTGGAGGAGCAACCCACCACCAAAAGATCCCCTTTCCGGAGCTTTGCCTGCTCCAGCAGGTCTTTGGTGATCGTGTAGGCTTGCTGTTTAAAATCTGTATTCATCTTTTGAACCCTTTCATATGAAATAATGAGGTGATTTTATGGAGCTTTCGCTGGAAGCCTTAAAAGAAAAAGAGGTCATCGTGGCCTGCAGCGGACGGAAATTGGGATTTCCCAAGGATGTGATCATTTGTTGCGACAGCGGAAAAATTGAAGCCATCGTCTTATGTAACAAAGGCTTTTCTCTTTTTCATCGGGAGGATATCCGCATCCCGTGGTGCGACGTGGAGCGCATCGGCGAGGACGTGATCTGGGTCTGCCGGGAGCCGGTCTGTCGCTAACATTATAAGAGTTTCTTGGAAAAATTGCAAGAGGTGGCTGATTTTACATATTAAACGCTATACTTTGCCCCAATAATATGATATACTTGCGACAGGACGGTGAAAAAATGGAAACACAGCATTATAAAACAACAGAGATCGTCAACCTGTTTATGATCGATAAGCTGGTGGTATTTTACGATCGTGCCATGCGGAACCAGATGAAAAAACCACCCATTCTGCTCGATCACTACCAATTATTTTATATGGCAGAGGGCTCCATGACCTTTCGGTTGGGGGATGAGGTACTCACCGTCAACGAGAATCAGGGCTTGCTGATGCCCCCGAACACCATGTTTCAGGTGCTGGAGCGTACCAAAACGGCTTATGTGAACGTCCACGGCTTTATGTGCCGTGGGGAGCTGCTCCTGCCCCTTTGCAACCAGCCTTTGAATTTTTCGGAGGACGAAAAAAACCTCTTAAAGGAGCTGGCCCGGGAAGGAAAGCAATGCTTTGAGCGCGTCACCACAGGGGATGAATACGGCTGTCAGCTCCGCCCCGGCATCACCCGGGGGCGGTTGCAGGCGCTCAAGAATAAATTGGAGATCTTTTTTATTAAACTGATCGAATCCCGCCTGGAGCCCCACGCCCCCTCCGGTCGGGGAACGGTGGCAGATGCGGTCTACGATTATCTAATCGCCCACGTGGCGGATCGGGTGACCCTTGCGCAGATCGCCGAGCATCTTTCCCTGAGTGTGACCTACATTAAGCGGGAATTTACCAAAAAATACGGGCAGGGCATCATCGATTGCCTTTTAGATCTGAAGATCGAGCGGGCCAAGCACCTGATCAAGGAGACCACCCTCAACTTCACCCAGATCGCAGGCTACCTCTCTTTTGAATCGGAAGCGCATTTTTCCAAAACCTTTTCCAAGCGCACCGGGCAAAGCCCCAGCGCCTATTTGAAAAGTTAGGGTAGTTTTCTACCCTCTTTCAAAGGGCAAAAAACGAACGATTATACGAATATTACATACGATTATACGATGAAAAAATCAAAAATCGTGCTATAATGAAGCAAGGAGGGATGGTATGGACGTCATTTCTTTTCGTACCACCGATATCGTCAACCTTTTCATGGTGGATAAGCTGGTGGTGTTTTTCGGCTCGGTCTCACCCAACGGAAACCGCAATCTGCCGGACGAGCCGGAGCAACACGACCATTATGAGATCTACTATATCGACAAAGGCTTTCTCACTCTGAAGCTGGACGACGAAGAGGTAACGGTGCGGGCAGGGCAATGCCTGCTGGTGGCACCGTTCGTGGTCCATCAGCAGATGGATAAGGCGATGGGTACCGTATTGAAATTCGGCGGCTTTGTCTGCCGTGGAAATCTGCTGCAGCCCCTTTGCCAAAAGCCCTTCCCTCTCACTGAGGATGAACGCGATCTGCTTTGCGAGCTGGTGGACGACGGTAGTCAATGCTTTGAACGTCTGCCAAAGCAGAGCCATGAATTCGGCTACCGGGTATTGCCCGGTATCTCCCGGGGACGGTTGCAAGCCTTAAAGAATAAATTGGAGATCTTTTTGATCAAGCACATTGAATCCCGGATGGGAAATAAGACCCCGCCGGGTCGCTCCTCCCCCGCCGATGCGGTGTATCACTACCTGACCGAGCACGTCACCGACCGGGTGACGGTCACCCAGATCGCCGAAAGCCTTTCGCTGAGCGCCTCTTACATTAAGCAGGAGTTTTCCAAAAAGTACGGCAGGGGCATCATCGACTGCCTTTTGGATATGAAGATCGACCGCGCCAAGGAGCTGATCGAGGAAACCACCCTCAACTTTACCCAGATCGCCGATTATCTTTCCTTTGAATCGGAAAATCATTTGTTAAAAACATTTTCAAAGCGTGTGGGCAAAACACCCAGCGCCTATCTTAAGGAGGTACAAAGCAATGAGTAAGAAAGTCAAGTTTGGTGCCGTTGGTGCCAGCGGCATGGGGCTGAACCACATCCGTTCCATCGCCCATCATCCCAAGATGGAGCTGGTTGCCATCTGTGACAAGAATCCCGAGCGGTTAGAGATCGCCAAGACCGAGGTGGATTGCCCCGCCTACTATACCGATTGGCACGATCTGATCAACGACCCCAACGTGGAGGCTGTTGTGCTGTGCATCCCCGACCGCCTGCACCGTGAGATGACGGTGGAAGCCCTCAAGGCCGGCAAGCAGGTGCTTTGCGAAAAGCCCATGGCGCTGACCATTGAAGAGTGCGAAGCCATGCGTGAGGCTGAAAAGAAATACGGTCAGCGGCTGATGGTCGGTCAGATCTGCCGCTACGCTCCCGGCTTCCGGCTGGCTAAAAAGCTGGTGGATCGCGGCGAGATCGGCGAGCTTTACTACGTAGAGAGTGAATACGCACACGACTATGCCAAATCCCGTGGCGCTGACGAGTGGCGTGTGGATCCCCTGCGCGAGCCCTTCCTGGGCGGCGGCTGTCATGCCGTGGACCTTCTGCGTTGGATCGCAGGCGACCCCACCGAGGTAACCGCCTACGCCAACCACAAGTGCTTGAAGGATTGGCCCATCAACGACTGTACCGTGGCCATCATGCGGTTCCCCAACGAGGTCATCGGTAAGGTGTTCGTTTCCATCGGCTGTAAGCGTGACTACACCATGCGCTCCTGCTTCTACGGCACCAAGGGCACCATCATCTGCGACAACAGAAGCAACCATATCACCATCTTCAAGGCCGAGATGAAGGAAAAGGTGGAGGTGTTCGGCGAAAACAAGCAGGACTTTGCCATTCCCATCAAGCTGCCCGTCAAGCTGGCAAGCCACAATACCTACGGTGAGCTGGGTGATTTTGCCGAGTGCATCCTGAAGGGTGAGCCCGTTCCCACCTCTGCTTACGACAGCGAGCGTTCCGTGGTGGTCTGCCTGGCTGCCGCCCAGTCTGCAAGAGAGAACCGTTCCGTTCAGATCGAATACCCTGCCGAATAATTCGAAGGTTCTGATTGAAATAAACATTTTTTATGTTATACTTATCGTAAAAAAACATCAAGGAGTGAGTTTATGTTAAAAGCCGGATTTGCAAGAATGGACGTTACCCCGCCCTTGGGCGTATCCCTCAAAGGATACTACCGGGTGCGGATCTGCGACGGTGTGTTGGATCCCTTAGAGATCAACGCCGTTGCCTTTGAAGAGGACGGAAAAATTGCCGTCCTGTTGAGTGCCGATAACGTGGGCATCAAAGAGTTCGTCTGCGATCAGCTGCGCCAGCGGATCGCAGAGGCCACCGGCTGTGCGCCGGAGGCGGTTTACATTGCCTGTACCCATACCCATCTGGCCCCCGGCGTGGGCGCCATCATGGGGCTGGGCGGCGCCGTGACCCCTCAGGATCACGAGTATGAGCCCTGGTTCCTGCAACGGGCGGTAGACACCGCCGTGATGGCGGTGGACGATCTGGCGCCCGTCACCTCTGCCTGCTATACCCGTGCGAACGTGCCGGACGTTTCCTTTGTCCGTCGCTACCGCATGAAGGACGGCACTCTGCGCACCAATCCCGGTTACCAGAACCCCGACATCGATTGTGCCGTCGGCACCCCCGACGAGCTGGCAACTCTGCTGGTCTATAAGCGGGAAGAAAAACCGGAGATCGCCATCACCCACTTCCAGACCCATCCCGACGTCATCAGCGGTAATAAAGTTTCCTCCGATTGGTGCGGCTTTGTACGCCGTACCTACGAGCGGATGATTCCCGATTCCCGGTGTATTTTCTTTACCGGTGCCCAGGGCGATACCAACCATATCGACGTGCGACTGACCAAAGCGGAAGGCTCAGGTTATCACCGGGCCCGCTATATGGGCGAGAAGATCGCCCTTGCGCTGATCGGCAACCTCCCCCTGGCCAAGCCGATGAAAAACACCGGTCTCGCCTACGGTCAGAAGAACATCGTTGCCTATGCAAACAAGGGCAAGCCCGAGGAATTAGAGGAAGCCATCCGTATCGATAAGATCTATAAAGAGACCAACGATAAGGAGCTGGCGGCCTCCGCAGCCGACGTCTATGCAACAAGCATGCACGCCACCACCATCGTGGCAAAGGCCTGCCGTATCGTGGAGCTGATGGATAAACCCGATTCCCGTACCCTGACCCTCTCTGCCGTCGCCGTCGGCGACGTGGTGTTTGCAGGAGTTCCCGGTGAGCCCTTCACCGACGTGGGTCGTGCCATCAAGGATCAATCCTCTTATGCCGTCACCCTGCCCACCTGTAACACCAACGGCAAGGAAGGCTACTTCCCCACCGACTTTACGGAGGGCTCCTATGAAGCCGCCACCTCCCGTTTCAGAGCAGACACCGCAGAGCGGATCGTTAACGGCTTTAATGAGCTGATCGGTAGCTTTAAATAAAAAAGCGGTTTTCTTACGTTTCACCAATACCCTGCCGAATAAGGAGAAAAAGCTATGTTAAAAGCCGGATTTTCAAGAATGGACGTCACCCCGCCCCTGGGAGTTTCTCTGAAGGGAAATTTTCGGACGCGGATCTGCGACGGTGTGTTGGATCCCTTAGAGATCAACACCGTTGCCTTTGAAGAGGACGGCAAGCTTGCCATCCTCTTGAGTGCCGATAATCTGGGCATCAAGCAGGCTTGCTGCGATCAGCTTCGCGAGCGGATCGCAGCCGCCACCGGCTGCGCGTCGGAGGCCGTTTACATCACCTGCGTCCATACCCATCTCGCCCCCGGCGTGGGTGTGGGCGGCTACATCACCCCCCAAGACTACGAGTATGAGACCTGGTTCCTGCAGCGTGCCGTCGATACCGCCGTCATGGCAGTAGGAGATCTGGCATCCGTCACCTCCGCTTGCTATACCCGTGCAGAAGTGCCGGAGGTTTCCTTTATCCGTCGCTATCGCATGAAGGACGGCTCCCTGCGCACCAATCCCGGTTGGCAAAACCCCGATATCGACTGCGCTATGGACACCCCCGATGAGATGGCCACCCTGCTGATCTATAAACGGGAAAACAAACCCGAGATCGCCATCGCGCACTTCCAGACCCATCCCGACGTCATTGGCGGTATGAAGGTTTCTGCCGACTGGTGCGGCTTTTTGCGGCGTACCTATGAGCGGATGATCCCCGATTCCCGCTGCATCTTCTTTAACGGTGCCGAAGGGGACAGTAACCACATCGACGTACGGTTGCCGAGCAAAGCCGCGGGCGCAGGCTACCTCCGTGCCCGCTACATGGGTGAGAAGATCGCCCTTGCGTTGATCGGCAATCTTCCCCTTGCCAAGCCGATGAAAAACAGCGGCATCGCCTACGGCATGAAGGCTATCACCGCCGACCACAATAAGGGTCTGCCTGAAGAGATCGAGGATGCCATCCGCTTGAATAAGCTTTATAAAGAGACCGGTGATCGGGATCAGGCCATCGCCGCATACGGCGGTATTCCCAAGGAAATGCACGCTACCACCGTCCTGGCAAAGGCCGGCCGTATCGTGGAGCTGATGGACGCTCCCGACAGCCGTGAGCTGTATCTTACCGCCGTCGCCATCGGCGACGTGGTATTTGCCGGCGTTCCCGGTGAGCCCTTCACCGAGGTGGGTCGCACCATCAAGGAACATTCCCCTTATGCCGTCACCCTTCCCACCAGCTGTACCAACGGCAGAGAAGGGTACTTCCCCACCGACTTTACGGAGGGCTCCTACGAAGCCGCCACCTCCCGTTTCAGAGCAGACACCGCAGAGCGGATCGTCGACGGCCTTGATGAGCTGATCAAAAGCCTTTAATAACAAAAAAGAATAAAGAAGAAATAATAAATAATAAAAAATGAAGAATTCCGCACCAAAGTGCGGAATTCCTCCGAATTTATTCTTTATTCTCTATTATTTATTATTTTGATTATACGTCCATGATGATGGGAATAATCATAGGACTGCGCTTGGTTTTAGAGGTGATATAGTGGGCCAGGGCATCACGCATATCACTTTTAAGGGCCGCCCACTCCAGGTTGCCCCGGGCCAGACTCTTATTGAGGGCGTTTTTGACGACCTTTTGAGCCTCGCCCATCAGATCCTCGTTTTCCCGCACGTAGATAAAGCCGCGGCTGACGATATCCGGACCGCTGACCAGTTGGCCGGTGGTCTTGTTGACGGCGGCCACCACCATGATGATGCCCTCCTGAGAGAGGATTCGGCGATCCCGCAGGACGATATTGCCCACGTCACCCACGCCGATGCCGTCCACCATGACGGCGCCTGCCTGGACGTTGCCGGTGATCTTGGCATGATCCTTGGTCAGTTCGACCTGACTGCCGTTTTCGCCCAGCAGGACGTGTTCTTCGGGAACCCCCGTTTCTACCGCCAATTTAGCATGGGCGGAAAGATGGTGATACTCGCCGTGAACCGGCATAAAGAAGCGGGGTTTGACCAGGCCGAGGATCAGCTTCAGTTCCTCCTCGCAGGCGTGGCCGGACACGTGAACGCCGGCTTTTTTGTTGTCCACCACGGTGGCGCCCAGCTTTTCCAGCTCGTTGATGACCTTACCCACCAAAAGCTCGTTGCCGGGAATGGGAGAGGCGGAAATGATGATGAGATCGTTGCTATTGACGGTGATGGTGCGGTGATCCGAAAAGGCCATCCGATAAAGGGCGCTCATGGGCTCACCCTGGGAACCGGTGGTGATGAGGGTCACCTTATTACCGGGATATTTCTGCACCTGCTCTAAGGGGATCAGGGTGCCTTTGGGCATTTTGAGGTAGCCCAGCTCGTGGGCGACGGCAATGACGTTCTCCATCGACCGACCGGAGGCTGCCACCTTACGGCCGAATTTGACCGAAGCATCAATAATCTGCTGAACACGGTGAACGTTCGATGCAAAGGAGGCCACGATGATCCGCTTATCCTGAGCCCCTTCAAAAATGGAAAGCAGGGCCTTGCCCACCTTCTTTTCAGAGGCTGCGATGCCGGGGCGGCCTGCATTGGTGGAGTCGCTCATCAACAGCAACACACCCTCACGCCCCAGCTCGCCGAAGCGGGCAAGATCGATGGGTCTGCCGTGGATGGGGGTGGTATCGATCTTAAAGTCGCCGGTATGCACCACCGTACCCACCGGGGTCTTGATGGCAAAGCCCGCCGCATCGGGGATGGAGTGGTTGACCTTGATGAATTCCACCTTGAAGCAACCCCGCTCGATGACCGAGCCGGGCTTGGTTTCGATCAGCATAGCGGTCTTATCCATCCGATGCTCCGCCAGCTTGCGGCGCACCAGCCCTAAGGTCAGCTTATTGCCGTAGACCGGCACGTTCATTTCCTTTAATACATACGGCAGGGAGCCGATATGATCCTCGTGACCGTGGGTCAGAAAGATGCCCCGCACCTTTTCCATATTCTTGCGCAGATAGGTAATATCAGGGATGACCAGGTCCACGCCGGGCATATCCCCATCAGGGAAGGCCATGCCGCAATCGATGATAATGATATCGTCCTCATACTCAAAGACGGTCATGTTCTTGCCGATCTCGTCCAGGCCGCCCAAGGGGATGATCTTCAGCTTGGAAAGCGCCTTACGGGGCGCCTTCTTTTTTGCGGGAGCGGCAGGCTCCTGCTTTTTCTTAATATTTTCCTTCTGCGGAGCAGGAGCCGCCTTTTTCTTAGTCGGCTGAGTCTTGCGGGCAGGTGCCTTTTTCTGCTCCTGGGAGGCGATCCGCTCGGCGGGGACAGCTCCCCGCTTGCCCCCTGCGGCCATGATCATATCGTTACTGCTCAGAAGATCCTCCAATTTGAGGGTGTTGGCAGGGCGGCGGCCCTTTGCCTTCCGCGCGGCTGCCCGATCCATTGTTTGCTTTTTTGTTTTCTCCATAAAATTCCTTTCTTAAAATTGAAAATAAGTAGTTTTTGACATAAGACAACGACCCGTTTTTTACAGCATTTTAAAAACGGGTACCGTCATAGCAAGGGGTGGGTTGAGCCCTCGCTTATAAGCCCTCCCACGGCGGTCCGGAGCGCTTTTTCCATCACCGGCAATGCCGGTGCAACGATCACAGTTAGTTTATTCTATCATATAATCGGTAAATTTACAACCTTTTATTCAAGAACGATGCCTTTTCGGTAGTCCTCCCCGCCCGGTAAGGGCACAAAACTCCAGCAATTGCGCAGGTCGGTGGCCAGGCGCTCCACCGCAAAAAAGGCCTCGTTTGCCTGCTCGCACTCCCGCCCGGATTGGCAAAGAGGGAGGGTTGCGGTCTCCCGCAGGGTACGCAAAAGGACTCTGCCCCGCGCGCCTGCGCCCAATACCCTGAGATAGGGGGCGGGCCGCTCCGGCATTCCCGCAGGGATGCCCAAAACGGCACTGCTGACGGCACGGCGCAGCTTGGCATGTGAATAGCGCTTGGTTTTGATGCGGTCATAGAGGGCGGTGAGCCCTTCGGCCTCAAAAAGAGCGGCAAGGATGCGGTTTTCCAGCCCCTCGCTGATATTGGCGGCGGCCTTCAGCTCGGCGGCGGATTTGGTCTTTAAAAGGGTCAGCATTCCCCGGGCGGCGGTTTCATAATCCAACGCGAACCCTTGGGCGGTGGGGCAATAGCGGTCAAACTCCGCAGGGTTTGCCCGGATATAAGAAGCCGAAGCCACATTTCCCTCCGGCGCGCCGTCGTGGGGGACGGAGCGCTGAATACCCAGATAAGAAAGCCCATACCTCAAGCAAGCCCGGATATAGCCGCAGGCCAAAAGATTATTGGGTGAGCGCAGGAGGGCACTTTCTTCGGGGCAACGTTTTTCCAGCGCCGCCTGGCGGGCGGCACCGTAGGAAAGACCCCGCTCCAATTCTTCTTTGATAAGGGGAGAGAGCTCCTCCTCGGAAAGGGCGGCCAGGCGTGCAAGGCCCGAAAGATCTTCACATTCGGTGCCGAAGGCCATAGTCACCGGCTGACCCATCGCCGCCGCCAGCTCCACACCCTTGGCGGCAAAGCGATCCCCATCGGAAAGAACGAAGGGTACCGGCAGTTCCAGCACCAGATCCGCCCCGCCCTGCACGGCGGCAGAAGCCCGGCTCCATTTATCGTAGGCTGCAGGCTCTCCTCTCTGTACAAAACTACCGCTCATAATACAGACGGTATAGTCCCCATCCCCTTTGGGAAGCTGTGAAAGCAGCCATTGATGGCCGTTATGAAACGGATTGAATTCGCTGATCACGGCAAATATCATCAAAGCCGCCTCCTTTTTGAAATAAATGGTTGAAACTTTCTGTTTTTTATTATATAATATTTTATTGCAAAATAAAAGAGTTTTTTTAAAGGAGTGTTATAAACATGAAAATTCTGGTTATCAACGCAGGAAGCTCTTCTCTCAAATATCAGCTGATCGATATGGAGAACGAGGGCGTATTGGCAAAGGGTCTTTGCGACCGTATCGGTCTGGACGGCAAGTTCGTTCACAATGCCAACGGCGAGAAGCTGGAGCTGGATCATCCCATGCCCAACCATGCCGAGGCGATCAAAGTCGTTCTGGAGTACCTGGTAGACGCCAAGTGGGGCGTTATTAAGGACGTTGCCGAAATCTCTGCCGTAGGTCACCGTGTTGTAAACGGCGGTGAGGTATTTGTTGAGGCCACCTTGATGAACGAAGAGAAGGTCAACACCTTAGAGGGTCTGACCGAGTTTGCTCCTCTGCACAATCCCGCAGCCGTGACCGGCCTGCGCGCCTGCATGGAGGTTATGGGCAAGGACGTTCCCCAGGTTACCGTTTACGATACCGCCTTCCATTACGGGATGCCCAAGACCGCTTCCATCTACCCCATCCCCTATGAGTACTACGAGAAGTACGGCATCCGCCGTTTCGGTGCTCACGGCACCTCTCATGGATATGTTGCCGGCGAATGTGCCAAACTGTTAGGGAAGGACATCAAGGATCTGAAGATCGTCACCTGCCACCTGGGGAACGGTTCCTCCATCACCGCTGTTGACGGCGGCCGTTGCGTGGATACCTCCATGGGCTTCACTCCGTTGGCCGGCGTGCTGATGGGCACCCGTTGCGGTGATATCGATCCCGCTGTTGCCATGTATATCATGAACAAAGAGGGTCTGACCCCCGATCAGATGAGCGATCTGATGAACAAGAAGAGCGGTGCTCTGGGTCTGAGCGGCGTTTCCAACGACTTCCGTGATCTGGATGCCGCTGCTGCCGAGGGCAACGAGCGCGCCCAGCTGGCTCTGGATATGTTCACCTATCAGGTGACCAAGTATATCGGCTCCTACGCCGCCGCTATGGGCGGTGTGGACGCCATCGTCTTTACCGCCGGTATCGGCGAGAACAACGACGCAATGCGTTCCGACATCGTAAAGACCCTGAAGTTCCTGGGCACCGAGATGAACGAGGAAGAGAACAAGAAGCGCGGCGAGGCTCGCGTTGTGAGCACTCCCGAGTCCAAGGTCAAGGTCTGCGTCATCCCCACCAACGAAGAGCTGGCCATCGCCCGTCAGACCCTGGAGGTCATCTCCCGCTAAAAGGAGCATTTTATGCTGAAATTTTTTCGCAATCTAAAAAATTTCAAATTCACCCCGCTGACCCGCTTTCTCGCCGCCTTTTTAGCCACCCTTTTGGTGCTGGGCGGCGGTTTCTGGGGCGTTTATTCCTATATTTTTATGGGGATGGACACCGAGCAATCCCTCGCCAAAGAGGATGCGGGCATCGAGACCCAGGACTATCACACCGATGATATTATCAACATTGCCCTCTTCGGCATCGATACCACCGACGATTCGATGTCGGGGCGCAGTGACAGTATCATCATCGTGACCCTGGACAATAAGAATAAAGAGATCCGCCTCTCGGCAGTCCAGCGGGACACCTACGTGAAGATCGAGGGGCGCCAAAATAAGGACAAGATCAATCACGCCTTCGCCTACGGCGGCGCTACTCTGGCGGTCAAGACCCTGAACCAGAACTTCGGGCTGGATATTCAGGACTATGCGGTCATCAATTTCACCAACATGGAAAAGGTGATCGACGTACTGGGCGGCATTGAGCTGGAGGTCAGCTCGGCCTACCAGCTGGAGGCCAACAAGCAGATCACCAAGCTGGCCAATAAGCGGGGTCTGACCCCCGAGCTCATTGAAAACACCGGCGTGCAAAACCTTTCCGGGATGCAGGTACTGGGTATGCTCCGTGCCCGCTACAATGTAGGCGGTACCGCCCAGCGCTCTGCCATGCACGAGATCGTGCTGAACGCCTGCTACGAAAAGGTGCGTAAAAAGAGTGTGCTGGAATACCCGAGCATCGCCAAAGAGCTTTTATCGTTGGTACAGACCACCCTCACCAGCGGCGATCTGACCGGCATCGGCATGAGGGTGGTCGTCTCCGGCTATAAGATCCGCAATGCGGTCTTCCCCTTAGAGGTAGACCAGCAGAACGGCTACGGCGGCAAGATGATCGGCGGTGTGTGGTACCTGACCTATAACGAGGAAACGGGCAACCAACACCTACGGGATTTTGTCTACGACGGCGTTCTTTACGGCGAAGATCAAGAATAACAAAAAATAACGGTAAGCGTTGCTTACCGTTATTTTTTACGTCGTGACCGGGATCTTTGCTTTCTTTTTATAAACCACAATGTACAGAATCAGCTCTGCGAGCCAGGTGATGCTCCACGTAATGGGATAGGAAACGTACAGACATTCGGGGGTATGGTAGGTCTGAAAGACGGTGAACACCCAGGCGATCCGAAAACCGCAGACGCCCACCAACGAGATCAGCATGGTAGAGACCGAAAGCCCCATCCCACGGATACATCCGCTGGAGGTATCCATCAACCCCTGCATAAACATGGGAACAAACATAAAGAGGAGCCGCACGGTACCCCAGCGGATCGCCTGCCCGTCGCCTCGGATATAAACACCGAGCAGCGGCTTGGCAAAGAGACAGACCCCAAGGGATACCAGGATACTGAACCCAACCGCAAAAAGACTCAGATCGATAAAGATCTTTTTGACACGGTCGTATTTCCCCGCGCCCACGTTCTGACCGGTGAAATTAAGCCCGGTCTGGAAATAAGCGCCGGTAATAATATTGGAAAAGCTTTCGATGCTGGCGGCCGCTGCATTTCCTTCAATAAATCCGCTGAGATGGGAAAGGGAATTGACCGAGGATTGAATGAACACCCCCGAAAGAGAAAAGGTGGCGGATTGGATGCCCGAAGGGATTCCGAGCCGCAGGATCTTTTTCAAAGGTGCAGCATAAAAGCGAAGTTCTTTTAAAATCAGCCGGCAATCGTCCTGCCGCCGCAACAGTTCGATGACCACAAGGGCGGCCGCCACCGCCTGGGAGCAGGAGGTAGCCAACGCCAGGCCGGTCACGTCCATCTTCAACACCGATACGAAGAACACCACCAGAATCAGCTTGATGGGGCCGGAGATCAGCAGGAAATAGAGCGGCTTCTGCGTTTCCCCCACCGCCCGCAGAATGGCGGCACCGAAGTTATACAGCATACAGGGAATCATTCCTAAAAAATAGGCGTGAAGATAATCGGCAGAAAGACCGAGGATATGCTCGGGCGTATTCATCAGCCGAAGCAACCACTCGGAGGCCACCAAGCCCAGCACGGTCAGCATTGCGCCCAGCGTGACCGATAAAAGAATAGCCGTATGTACTGTTTTTTTGATCCGTTCTCCATGGTGACTGCCCACCGCATGGGTGACCGCCACAGCACTGCCGCTGGAACAGCCGATAAAGAAATTGATCATCAGCCCGGTCAATGCCGTGGTGGAGCCCACGGCGGCAACCGTATCGTTGCCGCTGGTTCCCAGCCGACCTGCCAGCACCACGTCTGCGGCATTAAAAAGCTGCTGCAGCAAGCCGGTGAGCAGGATCGGGAAAAAGAAGCGCACCATCTTCCAAAAAACAGAGCCTTCACACATATCTAATTGTTTTTTTCGCATAAATCCCCCAAAAAAGAAAAATAAGGATTGAAATATTTTTCCGTTGCGATATAATCATAGCAAAGAAACATTTCATTTTCTTGCTATTTTTTATGATGAACAGTTCATTTTTTGATCTTTGGAGGAATTATGCAGCCGAAATTCAGTGACAAATGGGAACATACCGACAGACCTGTTCTAAAAAATTACCGCAACGATTCCGGTATTTTGCAGTTTCATCCCCAGCTCGAACTCTATTTTATCGACGAGGGCGAGATGGAGATCAGTATTAACGCCCAAACTGCCCTTTTAAAGGCAGGAGAGTTTGCCATCGTTTTTTGCTTTGATACACATGCATATAAAACACCGACTGCTTCCCGCTCTTCCATGTTGATCATCCCCCTGCATCTTTGCGAAAAATTTTTAGCCATCACCAAGGGACTGCATCCCCGCTCCCCTTTTATCACCGATCGGGCGATCTACGATCAGATAAAGCACTATTTCGAGCTTTTAAAGGAGGCAGAGGAGCAACCCCTGCTGCAATACGGTTATCTGCAGGTTATTTTGGGAATTCTGACCGCCTCCATGCAGTTCGAAGAGGCAGAGGATTCTTTGCAGACCGACCTTGCCACCCGTCTGCTTTCTTACATCAGCCAAAACTACAAATCCGAGCTTTCGCCCTCGGACGTGGCCGATGCGCTGGGGTACAGCCACGGCTATCTTTCCCGCCTTTTTCATAAACGGTTCGGCATCACCATGGTGCAATACATCACCAATACCAAACTCAAAAACGCCCTCGCCATGATGAACGAAGCCGAAAACACCATCACCGAATGTGCCCTGGAGAGCGGTTTTTCCTCGGTCAATAGCTTTTATCGGGCCTTTTCCAAGGAATTCGGCTGTTCCCCCAGCGCCTATATGAAAAAAATTCACCAATAGAAAAACGGCTGCGTTGCAGCCGTTTTTATTATAAAATTCCAACGGGAAGGGTCGGATCCATCGGTGCCTCTTTCTCGAAACGGGAGGTCATCCGATAGGGCATACCGCTCTCGGCGCTCTTCATGATGCCGCACATCGCCTCCAGAACGTGGAAGGTCTGGCGGGAGGTGGTGCGCCCGGGTCGTCCCGTCTCCAAGGCCTTCGCCATATCATCCAGGCCGAGGCAACGGGAATTTTCTTCATAATTGAATTCCAAGGGCAGCTCGATCAATTCCTTTTTCTCCCCGTCGTAAAACTCAACGGGGCCGCCGAAACGATTGGGATCGGGTACAAAAAGAGTACCCTTGGTACCGTAAATTTCAATTTTGCTCTGATGGGTTTTATAGATATCATAGCTGGTCAGAAGGGAGACCCGCAGCCCGCTTTCCAGCGTCAGAAACGCCTCGTAATGGGTAGGGGTGTTGACCTGAATGATCTCCCCTGCATGGGGCTCTGCGGTGATCAGTCGAGTGGCATAGCCGGTATTGCTGTAACCGTAGACCTCCTTGATGCCGCCCAAAAGATTGATCATGGCAGTAATATAATAGGGTCCCATATCCAGCAACGGACCGCCGCCCCGCTGATAATAGAAATCGGGATCGGGATGCCAGGTCTCCATACCGTGGCCGGCCATCACAAACCGCCCGCCGATAGGCGTTCCGATCAAGCCCTCCTCCATCAATTTACGGCAGGTCTGGATCCCTGCGCCCATAAAGGTATCGGGCGCACCGCCGATGGTCAAGCCCTTTTCGGCGGCCAGACGAACCAGTTCCTCCCCTTCCGCAAGATCAGCGCCCAGGGGCTTTTCGGAATACACGTGCTTGCCTGCCAAAAGCGCCGCCTTGGAAACGGCATAATGCTGGTAGGGACGGGTCAGATTCAAAACAATATCGATCTCGGGATCGGCAAACAGCTCCTCCATGGTATCATAGAGCTTGGGGATATTATATTCCTGCTGTGCCTTTTCCGCACGCTCACG
>CAYLIT010000010.1:0-17816 GCA_964383835.1 uncultured Eubacteriales bacterium | reverse complement strand
TACAGAAAAACCACTGTTTTCCCCTTCTGAAAACAGTGGTTTTTTGACAGTCTGACCCGCCATTGCTGTTCGAACGAACAGCAATGGCGGGTTTATTTATATACTATATATAATAAGATATTGATTTTATGTCGAATATATGGTATTATGATAGATAAATTGGGGGTCTATGCTCGTAGGTAGTTTTGGTATCTGAAAGCATAGATCTATAAAATAATGATTTATTGGTGAGTGAACAAAATGAGATTGATAGCATGGGAGGAATTACCTCCGGAACTTCGTGTAGATGAAGTTAGGCCTTATTATGATATGCTTTGCAAAAAAAGAGGAAGCTTGATTGCGAAAAGGATCTTCGATATCGTGGTGTCATTTTGTATGCTGGTTGTATTGAGCCCTGTATTTTTACTTTTGGCAATTGCGATTAAAATTGATTCAAAAGGGCCGGTGTTTTATCGTCAGGTACGTGTGACCCAGTACGGGCGGCAATTTCGGATATTCAAATTCCGCACAATGGTCAATAACGCCGATCGGAAGGGCGCACAGGTAACTGTTAATAACGATAGCAGGATCACCCGCATGGGAAAGCTGATCCGAAAATGCAGATTAGACGAGATCAGCCAGTTGGTCGACGTTCTGCGGGGGACGATGACCTTTGTTGGTACCCGTCCCGAGACCCCCAAATATGTGGAGCACTATACACCCGAAATGATGGCAACCTTGCTGTTACCCGCCGGTGTTACTTCAAGAACGAGTATTTTTTATAAAGATGAGAGCAAATTGCTGGAAAACGCTGAAGATGCGGATAAAATATACATTGAAGAGGTTCTTCCGGCTAAAATGCAGTATAACTTAAAAGGCATCGAAGAATTCAGCTTCTTTGATGATATACACGTAATGTTTCAAACCGTTGCCGCCGTGTTGGGGAAAGAGTATAACGACACAGCGGTGTATGAGAAAAGATAAAAGAATGAGGAGAATTAAAAAATGGATCCTTGCGTTACCGAATATCGCAATCGTGTCATTTGTAATAATGTGACTGTAGGGGAATTGCAGAACAAGTCGCTGGAGATTTTTAAATATTTTCAAACGATATGCAAAGAGAATGATCTTCGCTATTGGTGCGGCGGCGGAACCTGTATCGGCGCTCTCAGACATAAAGGCTTTATTCCTTGGGACGACGATATAGACGTATTTATGCCCCGCCCCGATTATGAAAGACTGTACGAGATTTGGAATGAAGTGGCAGATACCGAGCATTACGCCCTTTGCCGTACGGATCGGGAGCAGAATAATCACCAAACCGATATGCAGTTGGTGGATCTGCATACCACCTTTATCAATCGGCATAGTGTGAACGAAGAGATCAATCACGGTGTTTCTGTTGATATCATGCCCTTTGAAGGGTGCCCTAAATCAAAAATCGCAAGAGCGATGCAGATTTACCATTCGATCATGTATTCCATTTTTAATGTGCAGCGCTTACCGGATCATCAGGGAAAGCTGCTGAGAATGGCAACCAAGCTGGTGCTTGATGCCGTTAAAGATCCCGATAAAAGATACCGCATCTGGCGCCGGCACGAGAAAAAGATGGCAATGTACGATTTCGATAAATCCGAGACCGTAAAAGAAACCATCACCTCTTTCAGAGCGCTGTTTTTCCCCTATCCCCGGGAATATTTTGAAACACAGGAAGTACCCTTTGAGGATATTATGATTCCCATTCCGGTCGGCGCAGATCCATATCTGAAACGGATATTCGGCGATTATATGCAATGGCCTGCAGAAGAGCACCGTACGGTCAAGCATGACGTGGTTTATATGAATCTGGAAGAGCCGTTTACGAAGTTTAAAGGAATTCATTATTGTATCGATCCAAAAAATGAGGAGAGTAAGAAGTGATCATTCGCTTAAAGTACGCAGTTGAATTTGTATTGTCGATCTTGGTGCGGATTTTTCATCTCATCCCCCTGCAAAAAAATCAAGTATTCTTATCGGCATTCAGCGGCCGTCAGTATTCCGACAGCCCCCGCCGTATTTCTGAATACCTGCAAGAGAATCACACCGATATTCACCAGGTTTGGGCGTTTCTGGAACCCGAAAAATATGCCTTTTTGAAAGAAAAAGGCATCAAAATCGTGAAGTATAAGTCGATTGCTCATATCTACTATGCCTTGACATCCAAGGTGTACGTGGATAACGTGGAATATTGGTCTTTGTTGCGCTTTCGCAAAAGTCAATTGGTGGTACAAACCTGGCATGGGGGCGGCGCCTATAAAAGAATAGGAGCCGACCGCTTGGATATCGGACAGGCTGAACGCAAACATACGCTTGATAAAATGCATCGTACCAAGTTATTTATGTCAAGCGGCCGTGCTTTTACCGAAAAAGTGATCCGTGGTTCTTACCGGTATGATGGGGAAGTATTGGAAGTGGGGTTGCCCAGAAATGATGAACTGCTGCAACCGGATCCTGCTTTCCTGAATATGGTTCGTGAAAAACTCGGAATTCCGGCAGATGCCAGGATCGTTATGTATGCCCCCACCTTTCGGAACAGTCATGATACCGCCTTGTATGACGTTGATTATGCAAGATTACGCAAAGCCTTGTCCGACCGATTCGGCGGGGACTGGGTCGTGCTGTTGCGGATGCACTATTATATGACGGCAGAGCGGCAGGTATCCGGGACCGATACGGCGATCATTGACGTTTCGGAGTATCCTGATATGCAGGATCTGCTTCGTCTGGCAGACGTCTTGGTGACCGATTATTCCTCTACGTTGTGGGATTTTTCGTTGATGGAGCGCCCCTGCTTTGTTTATGCTACGGATATCAAAGCATATCAGGGGGAGCGAGATTTTTATACGCCTATTACGGAATGGCCCTTCCCCTTGTCGCAAAACAACGACGAGCTGGAAAAAGAGATACTCTCGTTTAATGAGGAACAGTATGCGGCCGACGTTAAACGCCATCATGCAGCTTTGGGGAATAGCGAAACCGGAACTGCTACGGCACAGGTCTGCAAGAAGATCGCAGAATACATAGGAGGAAAAAAATAAAAAAATGATGAATACAGCGTTGATTTTCGCCGGCGGAAGCGGCACACGAATGAACAATGCGGCAAGACCCAAGCAGTTTTTGGAGCTTCATGGAAAGCCGATCATTGTATATACGCTGGAGCATTTTCAAAACCATCGTGAGATCGATAGTATTGCGGTGGTTTGTATTGCCGATTGGATCGATTATTTAAAAAAATTGGTGGATCAATATGAGCTGAGCAAGGTCAAGTGGATCGTCCCCGGGGGCAGCACCAGCCAGGAATCGACCCGAAACGGATTGTATGCTATCGCCGGTGATCAGGCTCCCAAGGAAACGATCGTGTTGATTCACGACGGTGTCCGTCCTCTGATCAATGAAAAAACGATCACCGACAATATCGAGAGCGTAAAGAAATACGGAAACGCCATTACCAGCGTTCCTGCTATTGAAACGATCGTTACGTCGGACGACGGGGTAGAGATCACTTCGGTCATCGATCGTGAAAACTGCCGACTTGCCCGTGCTCCGCAAAGCTTTTATTTGAACGATATCATTGCAATGCACGAAAGATCTATCGCAGATAAATTCGATAAAATGATCGACTCTGCCTCTTTAATGATGCACTACGGTGTAAAGCTGCACCTGGTAGAAGGCCCGATTGAGAATATTAAGATCACCACTCCTTCGGACTTTTATATTTTCCGTGCAATCAATGAAGCCAGAGAAAACATGCAGATCATAGGAGTTTAAAAGATGATAAAACTGTGTGACGAAGCCTTGGGCGATCAGGTTCTGCAAGAGGACCTGGAGGATATCGCAAGATCGAGTACGTCGATTGAAAAATGGCAGAACAGTACCGTCTTGGTGACGGGTGCCACCGGCTTGGTGGGCTCTCAGCTGGTAAAGGCGCTGGCGTGTATTGACCGCGTGCATCAAACCAATATGCAGATCCTTGCGCATGTGCGTAATAGAGAAAAAGCAGAGCAGGTGTTTGGATCGCTACTGCAAAGATCCAATATTTCCTTGGTGGAAGGGGATATCACCACTCCTTTAAACGTTCAAGAGAAGATCGATTATATTTTCCATACCGCCAGTGTGACGACGTCGAAATTCTTTGTCAATAATCCGGTCGAGACCTTGGCGATCGCCATTGACGGAACAAGAAATGTTTTGGAATTGGCGAAAGCAAAAGAGGTTAAAGGTCTGGTGTATTTGTCCTCCATGGAGGCCTTCGGTATCACCGACCCCGCCTTGCCCTTGATTAAGGAAAAGGACCTGGGTTATATTGATATTCTGAGCGTTCGCAGTTCCTATTCCGAGGGTAAAAGAATTTGTGAATGCCTGTGCGCCGCTTATGCAGCAGAGTATGGGGTTCCGGTCAAGATCGCTCGCTTGGCACAGACCTTCGGTTCCGGTGTCAGCGAAGAGGATAATCGTGCGTTTGCTCAATTTGCCAAAAGTGCATTGGCAGGCAATGATATCGTACTGCATACCGCAGGCACCTCTGTGGGGAATTATTGTTATACAGCAGATGCCATTAAAGGTCTTTTTGCGATCCTGTTCAAGGGCGTAAGCGGTGAAGCCTATACCGTAACCAATGAAACCACCGCCATGCAGATCAAAGAGGTGGCGCAATTGGTTGCCGATACTTTGTCGGGCGGCAAAACAAAAATCTGCTTTGATATTCCGGAAAGCGCATTGACCTACGGCTATGCGCCGGACGTTACGATGCGTTTGTCTGCCGAAAAACTGCGTCAGCTTGGCTGGGCTCCGTCGGTGGATCTGCCGGAAATGTTCCTTAGACTGGCTAAGAGCTGGGGAAAGAGTTTTTGATATCAAAGGAACGGGTTCAATTGAGGCAAAGTCATATGTAAAAATGAACCCCCGATCAAGGCGGCTGTGCTCTGGCGGCATACGGAGTGAATTTTATTAAAAAGAAAGAGGAGTACTTGCAGCATGAATATAAAAAGTAAGATGCTTTGTTACTTTGAGCGATATACCAGGTGGACAGAGTATCTGTTATTGGTTTTGACTATTTTCACCTGCACGTTTTTTGTGTATCGTGATTTTGGTTTTCGTATGATCTTCGGTTATGCGATGCTGTGTGTGATACTGGGGCTCCATTTATTGCGCAGAATGTTATTCAAAAAACCGCCTACCCGTTCATCTTTTAAAGAAGCGTATTTTTTGATTGCTGCGCTGATTTTGATAACCTTTGTTTTGCCCGGTGCACGTTGGGATGAAGATACCGTTGCGTATATGATCTCGATGGTGGTTTGCGGCGGATATCTGTTGTTCGCTTCGCCCTCTGAAAAAGAGATCGTGCTCAGCAAAAAAGTAGTGGTGATTGCGGCAACGGTATTTGGGCTTTTAATTGTGTTTTTCCGGCTTTTCCCTGCACTGTATTGGGAAACGATCTATAAGATCATTTCCGAACCCAGTCGTGAATTGGCGGCTTATTATATCCCCAAAGGATATGGGATCCCCATCGGAGGAAGCTATACGTTTGCGGACTATGTGATGACCCTTGCGGCACTGCTGATGTGCGGTCACGCTTTTTCAAGCACAGAAACAAAAAAGAAAAGAGTCTGCGCTCTGTTGATGATCGCCTTTTTCATGCTGTGCATCCTGCTTGTCGGACGGCGAGGGGAATTTCTTGCGGCGGCAGCAATGGTTCTGATCGTATCCTTGGTATACTGCCGCATCAAGTTTCAAAAACGTCATTGGTTCATTCTTTTAGGAGCCCTTGCAGTGTTGGCGGTGCTTTTGGCTTGCTTGTGGCCTTTGTTTGAGAAGATCCCGTTTTTGTATCGTTATATCCGCACGTTCGAAAAGTTATTTTCCGGTGCTGATATCACAAGCGGACGGCTTGAGCTGTGGAATATGGCGTGGCTGCTGTTTTTGAAGAATCCGGTGTTTGGCATCGGATGGGGCGGTTTTGCCAACCATGTATCCGAGGACTTCCGTGCGTTGCACGGGCAGGACGTTATGGACGTTCATAACACCTATTTACAGCTCCTTTGCGAAACCGGCATTGTGGGAACGGTTTTGATTTTAGCGCCGATCATTTTCTGTCTGGTACAAACCGTTCGTCAGGCGTACCGATTGAAAAAAGCACAGAGGGATCATACCCTTCTGATGGTGATGAACATGGCGTCCTTAGGGCTCCAGGTGTATTTCTTGCTTTTGGGAATGTTAGATCCCTGTTTCTATAAGCTGATTTATTGGAGCTTTTATGCCATCGCTCTGATTTTGTTGATGACGGCCTTGAAGTGGGAGGGGCGCAAGGTGTCCGAACCCATTGCTGCGTTGATCCGCCGTTATTTGCCCCAAGGAAAGAAAAAAGATCAGTAAATTTGATCGGAATCGATAAGGCGGTAATGAGATCTTTGCTCAAAAATTTTAAGAGTATGCCGAAGAACCTAAAAGCAACGATGGTGGAGCTGACGGAAATGCTCCTTAGACCGGCAAAGAGCCGAAAAAGGGGCTTAATTGAGGTAAAGCCGTATATAAAAAAGAATTCACGATCAAGGCGGCTGTGCTTTGGCACATACGGAGTGAATTTTATCAAAAAGAAAGAGGAGTATCTGCAGCATGAATATAAAAAGCAAGATGCTTTGTTATTTTGAGCGATATACCGAATGGGCCGATCGTCTTTTATTGGTGCTAACGACATTTATTTGTTCCTTTTTTGTGTATCGTGATTTCGGGATCCGTATGATCTTTGGCTATGCGGTTTTGGTCGGAATATTGGGGATTCATCTTTTGCGGCGGTGCTGTTTTAAACGTCCTGTTGAATTGAATTGTGTTAAGGGCGCTTATTTGCTGATCGTTGCAGCGGTTCTGGTGTTCTTTCTGGTGGTCAATTCCAGAAAGGATGAAGATACGATTGCGTATATCATCTCCATGCTTGTTTGTTCGGGGTATTTATTTTGTGCCGCTCCATCAGAGCGTGAGATAAGAATTTGTAAAATAGTTTTTATTTTAACGGGGATCTCGTTTGCAGCATACATTTTGTTTTTTCGTATATTTCCGGATCTGTATTGGGATACGATATACGAGATCCTTTCCGAGAAGAGCCGTGAAATAGCCCAAATAAACGTCCCGATAGGCTATAGTGTTCCCGTCGGTGGCGACTATACATATCCGGCTTATATCATGACATTGGGTGTGCTGTTGACCGCCGGAGATGTTTTATTGAATTTAAAGGAACACAAGAAAAAAGCGGCCGTTTCTTTTTTTATCGTGTTGTTTTTGTTATTTGGGATCCTTTTGGTCGGTCGGCGAGGAGAATTATTGGCAGCAGTCATTACGGCAATAGTTGTCATAGTAACGCATTGCAGATTTAAATTAAACAAAAAACAGAGTTTAATCGCCCTTTTTAGCATTATTGCGCTTTGCGTACTCGTTGTATGCTTGTGGCCGATTATTGAGAAAATTCCGTTTATGGTTCGTTATATCATGACCCTTAAACAAGCACTTTCCGGTGTGGATATTACAAGTGGGCGGATCGAACTTTGGGCGACGGCATGGGCGCTGTTTTTAAAACAACCGATTTTCGGTATCGGATGGGGAAATTTTTCTTATCATATCACAGACGCATTCAGAGCGGCGCATGGGCAAGATGTTATGAATGTCCATAATAATTTTATTCAGCTCCTTTGCGAAACCGGCATTGTGGGAACGGTTTTGATTTTGGCGCCGATCATTTTCTGTTTGGTACAAACCGTTCGTCAGGCGTACCGATTGAAAAAAACGCAGAAGGATCATACCCTTCTGATGGCGATGAACATGGTGTCCTTAGGGCTCCAGGTGTATTTCTTGCTTTTGGGAATGTTAGATCCCTGCTTCTATAAGCTGATTTATTGGGCCTTCTATGCCATCGCCCTGATTTTGCTGATGACAGCCTTGAAGTGGGAAGGGCGCAAGGTATCTGAACCTATTGATGCGCTGATCCGCCGTTATTTACCCAAAGGAAAGAAGAACGATCAATAAAATCGATTGAAAGCGATGAGGCGATAATGAAATCTTTGCTCAAAAAATTTAAAAGTATGCCGGAGAATCTGAAGGCAACGTTGGTCTTTGCGATCGCTTCATTTGCGACCAGCGGAATCAATTATATTACGACCCCGATCTTTACCCGTCTGCTGACTACTGCGGAGTACGGTATCGTTTCGGTCTATAATTCCTGGTTCTCTATCGTGCAGGTGTTTGCATCGGTGACCTTGATCAATCCCGGTATTTTAAACGTAGGGTTGTATGACCATCGTGACAACCGCTGGCGATATTTGAGCAGTATGTTGGGTATTACCACGGTCGCCACCGCAGTTTTGGCTGTGTTATATGCCATTTTCGGCGGATGGGTAAATGCGGCCTTTACGTTACCGACGTCGCTGATGATCCTGATGCTGGCAATGTGCTTTGCTCAGCCGGCAACCATTTTCTGGACCTTTAAGCAACGCTATGAGTACAGCTATAAAATCACCTTTTTGGTCTCTGTAGGCTCTGCCGTTTTGGCACAGTTGGTTTCTATTTTCGCAGTAGTATGGGCAGATAAGCTGGGTGCAACCTCTTTGGCAAACGTACGGCTTTGGAGTGCCGGAGCGGTTAATCTGTCGGTAGCAGCCGTTTTGTTTGTTTATATCTGCTTTAAGGGTAAGCATTTTGTAGACCTACCTCTTTGGCGTAAGACCTTGACGGTTGCAATTCCCTTAATTCCGCATTATTTGAGTTCTGTTTTGCTTAGCAGTACCGATAAGATCATGATCAGTCACATGATCGGCGAGGATAAAACGGGTATCTATTCTTTGGCTGCGATTTTATCGGCCATCGGCGTATTGCTTTGGCGGGCATTGAGCGTTACTTATACCCCCTTTGTGAACGCAAAATTAGGGGAGAGAAAATTCCACGAGATCCGCAGTGCGGTAAAGCCGCTTTTGCTGATGGTTGGGATTTTATGTGTCATCACCTCGCTGGCGGCACCGGAGATCATTCGGATCCTTGCTACCGAAGAGTATCTGGAGGGCGTGTATATCGTTCCGCCGGTGGCTGCGGGAATCTTTATCCATGCGCTGTACGATAATTTTACGGCAATTTCCTTTTTCCATAAAAAGTCTGTCAGCATTATGCTTGCTACAATGACGGCGGCAATCACGAATATTGTGCTCAACTATTTCTGTATTCAATATTTCGGCTATATCGCCGCAGGGTATACCACCTTGGTCTCAAATTTGGTCTTGACCGGTATGCACTACTTGAATGCCCGTCGGATCGAAAAGGAAGAGGTATACGATTCAAAATTCTCTCTGCTCTTGGTCGTTGCCGTAACGGTTTGCTGCTTGCTGTGTAATTTACTGTACGGCTTTTTCTGGATCCGGTATGCTTTGATCGTGCTTTTGCTCGTCTATATGGTATTAAAACGTAAGGATTTAATCAATGCGTTGCTCTCCATGAAAGTATAATATAAAGACCACGGTACGCAGGTTACCGTGGTTTTCTTTTGGAACGGACAGCAAAAACTTTTTTCTTGACAAAAACCATTGTTTTTGATATATTGAAAACACAAAAAGCAAACGTTTGCAAAGGAGGATGATGGCATGGCAAACAGTACGCTGAAACAGATTGCTGAAGAGCTGGGGCTTTCCATCTCTACCGTATCCCGTGCCATCAACGGTAAATCCGTGGTCAAGGCCGAGACCCGTGAGCGGGTGCAGGAACTGGCCGAAAAGTATTGCTACAGCCCCAATCAAGTGGCTCGTGCGTTGCAGCGTTCCTCTACGCAAACCATTGCGGTGGTACTGCCGGATATTTCCGAAACCTTTTTCGGTACCATTGTAAAAGAGATCGATCGGGTGGTCTCACGGCTGGGCTATATGCTCATTCTGGCAGACACCCACGAGATGGCATCTAAAGAGCATCAGCATCTGCAGATGCTTTATACCCGCCGTGTAGATGCCTTGGTGTTGGCCACCGTGGTGCTGGACGGGAGTTCAGTGCGGCAGTTTGTGGCCAGCGATATTCCGGTGGTGTTCATCGATAACGTACCCGCTTTGCCGGGGCCCGAAGCCATTACCATCGATAACCGTAAGGCCAGCCGTATGGCGGTGGAGCATCTGATCAGCCGTGGCCATCGTCAGATCGCCGCCATCATCGGTTCCGAGCAGGAAACCACCGGTTTTGAACGCTTGGTGGGCTACCGTGCCGCCCTTGCAGATCACGGCATCAACACGGCCGACGAGCTGGTGGCTTTTGGTGATTATAAGCGGGAGTCCGGCTACCGGGCCATGAAAACCCTGTTGGAGCGTCGTAAAGACCACCCCTTTACCGCCGTTTACGTCACTTCTGAAAAGATGACCTACGGCGCCATGCAGGCGATCCGTGAGGCGGGACTTGGGGTTCCGGAGGATCTTTCGGTGGTAGGCTTTGATATCCATGCCGCCGACGACGGCTTTCAACAACGTATTACCTCCATCCGTCAGCCGGAAGAAACCATCGGTCGGCTGGTGGGGGAACAACTGCTGGAGCGGCTGGAAAACGCCGGCAAAAAGCAGCGTGAAGCGATCTTTTTAGACCCCTATCTGGAAGAGGGGGGCACCGTGCGTAGTATTTGACGAAGCGGTGTTGTTTTATATTTTTGCAAACGTTTGCAATCAAAAGGAGAACGGCTTATGAAAATTGCGATCGGCGCCATGCTTTGCGAGGGTAACAGCCTGACCCCGGTGCTGACCCGCTACGAGGATTTTGATTACGCCGCCGACGAGGCGATGTTTCAAAAGGTGGCGGTAATGGATCTGCTGCGAGAGCGGGGATGCGAGGTGGTTCCCACCCTTTATGCCCATGCCTTGCCCGGCGGTGCTGTGGTTGAGAAGGATTTTCTCCGTCTGGCCGGGGAACTGGTAGACCGCCTTCCTGCAGAGGGCTTAGACGGCATCTGGTTGTATCTTCACGGCGCCATGTGTGTGGAAAATCTCGGTTCTGCCGAAGAATATCTGTTGCGGATGGTACGGCAAAAGGTGGGGGAGGAGATCCCCATTTCGTTGGCGTTGGATTTCCATGCGGATAACAGCGACGCCATTCCCACTCTTTGTAATTGCGTGACCGGCTACCGTACTGCACCCCATTGTGACCGGGAAGAAACAGAGCAGAGAGCCATGCGCCTGCTGTTCGAATGTATCGATAAAAAGATAATGCCCCGGCCTCAACTGGCCCGTGCCAACGTGATCGTCTGCGGCGATGCGGTGCAGACCGCCCTGGAGCCCATGAAGGGGATCATGGAACTGGCAGAAGAGCTGGAGAAATTACCCGGCATGATGAGCGTGCAGGTCTTTAACGGCCAGCCCTGGATCGATGAACCCTATAACGGCCCCAATTTCCTGGTGACCCATGAGTGGGATACCGAGCTGGCTATGGATTGTGCCCAAAAGCTGGCACGGCACTTTTATGACGTGCGCCATGAATTCGAGTTTTTGACCGAAGCCGTGGAGCCGGAAGCGGCTGTTCTCCGTGCTATGGAGGCAACGGAAAGCACGGTCTTTATCTCCGACTCCGGCGATAACACCACCGCCGGTGCCGCAGGGGATCACGCCTATATGCTGAACCTTTTGCAAAGAATGGGCGCCAAAAACGCCTTGCTGGCGGGAATTATGGATGCCGCCGCCTGCGATGCCTGCTATCAAGCTCAGCTGGGCGACACCCTCACCCTCACGGTGGGCGGCAGCCTTTCTCCGGATGCCGAAAAGGCGACCATTACCGGCAAGCTGATCCATCGGGGGGATATCCTTTCCTACCAATATAACAATGCCGGCCCCAGCGCCACCTTGGATTGCGGCGATATCACGGTGGTGCTCACCAAAAACCGTGCCGCCCTCTGCCGACCGGATATTTTCGAGTCTATCGATCTGGACTATAAAAAGTATCATATTGTCGTTGTGAAGCTGGGGTATCTGTTCCCCGAGCTGGCGGCCGAGGCCGAGCGTGCTATTTTAGCCTTTACCCCCGGCGCCTCCACCGAGCGGCTGGAAGATATGAATTTGAAGCGGATCCGTCGTCCCATGTATCCTCTTGAGGATAACTTTTTGGAATAAAGCAACTTAAAGTTGCTTTAAATAAAATGGAATTTTTATAATAGAAAGGGAGAAAAACAAATGGCTTATTACAACACCAAAGAAACCGAACAAAGACTTTCCGGCGTGCGTGAGATCCTGACCGCTAAGGGTCTGGATGCTGCGCTGGTTTATTTTGACGAGCTGAACGTCGCCAACGGCTGGTACCTTACCGGCTGGTGCGGTCAGTTCGAAAAGGGCGCCGTATTGGTCCCCATCCACGGTGAACCCATCCTGCTGGGCGGCCCCGAATCCGAACCCTTCGCCAAGATGGACTCTGCCGTTACCAAGGTGCGTTGCTTCCCCGTATTCATGGTGCCCGATGAAGAATACCCCAACGCTACCATCATCGATTTCAAACAGCTCAACGAGGAACTGCGCTCCGAGGGTACCGTTCTGAACCGTATCGGTATCGTTGGTACCACCACCATTCCTCACCAGGTTTATCTGGACGTAGCCGAGGGCTTCGCCGGCGCCGAGCTGGTGGATATCACCGAGGAATACGAGGATATGCGTGCTTATAAGTCTCCCTGGGAGATCGAGCAGATCACCGATTCCGTTCAACTGTGCGACCGTGCCTATGATGAAATGATCAAGGCCATCCGTCCCGGTGCTTACGAGTATGAGGTTGCCGCCGCAGGCGAGGCCATCTGCCGTGCAAACGGTGCTCATAGCTTTGCTTACAGTACCATCGTCGGTTCCGGTGCCCGTGCCAAGGCTGTTGTTCCCACCGCCACCAACAAGAAGATGGAGGATGGCGAGCTGGTTATGATCGGTATTGCTCCACGTATCAACGGCTATGCCGGTACCTTTGGCGATACCATTCCCGTCAACGGCGAGTATACTCCCCGTCAGAAGGAGCTGCTCAACCACATGCGTGAGGCCTTCCGCCTGACCCATGCCATGCTCAAGCCCGGAATGACCGGTCGTGAGATCGACGAGCCCGGCCGTCTGTATTATGAAAAGCACGGTCTTTCCCAGTATATCGTCTGCCCCTTCGCCCACTCCATGGGTCTGATGGAGGCCGAGGCCCCCTTCTTTGGCCCCAACGGCGATTTCAAGCTGGCTCCGGGCATGATCGTCAATATCGACGTCAGCTTCTTCGGCCATCCCGAACTGCACGGCGGCCGTATCGAAACCGGCTTTGTGATTACCGAGACCGGTTGCGAGCCCCTGTCTCCCAAACTGTTCGATTACTTTATGAAGGATCTGTAAGAGGTGACGGAAATGAACGAGATCGGATATAAGCATTATATGTTCGTAGACGGCGACCTGCCCGGCAACGGTGACGACATGACCCTGCCCGGTCACGAGGCGCTGATGATCACCAACCGCAATCCGCAGGATGCCCATATCGTCGTCAACCTGTATTTTGAGGATAAAGCGCCCGTTAAGGGACTGCACCTCACCGTCCCTGCTGAGCGGGTCATCTGTGTGCGTACCGACCTGCCCATCTGCGAAGAGGAATTCCGGATCCCCTTCGGCCAGTATTCCCTGGAGCTCGAGAGTGACATCGCCGTTTGTGCCAGCTTCGGTCGTCTGGACCGCCGTCACAACCTGGGCTACTACGTGACCGGCTATTGTGCGGTATAAGACCATGCGGCGGTTTAATCTTTATTCCCGGCTGAAGCCGGAAAAAGTAGAGGATTATATCCGGCTCCACGCCGAGCCCTGGCCGGAGCTGATGGAGCTTCTGGAATCCTGCCATATCCATCACTATTCCATCTCTCTTAAAGGCGACGAGGTATTTACCTATTATGAATATACCGGCACCGACTATGAGGGGGATATGGCCCGGATGGATAACAGCGAAGTGATGCAGCATTGGTGGACCTTCTCAAAGCCCTGCTTCCTGCACCACGATGAGGGTCATTACTACGATGACCTGCAGGAGGTCTTTTATAAGGAGTAAACATTAAAAAGGAGAGATCGAAAGATCTCTCTTTTTTATGGACAAATTTTGGAAGTAATGGTAAAATTGTATCGAAAATCATGCAATAGGAGGCACCATGAAAGCATACGGCTATTTTTCGGATAAAACCTTCGTCATTACCGATCGGGACACTCCCCGTCATTGGTACAATTACTTTTTTAACGATGAGTACGTGACCTTTGTATCCCAGGTGGGCTTTGGCCAGGGTCTGGCACAGGATCAGATGGGTCGCAGAATCCAGGTGGTAGATGACCGTGCGGTTTATATTGCCGACGGCACCCGGTTCTGGGTGGCTACCGGCCTGCCGGTGCACGAGGAATTAGAGGACTACCGTTGTATCCACGGCATCGGCTATACCGATATCGTGATGAAGCGGTACGGCATCGTTTCGGAATGCCGCTTCTTTGTTCCAAACGAGGGCATGCGGGAATGCTTGCGTGTCACCGTAAAGAATGAAACCGACGAGGTCAAGACCCTAAAGGTAGTGCCGTATTACGCTACCGCCATCGACGGTGTTTATGCACCCCAGGGCTATGAGACCAGCTGGGGCGATTTCTGTCCTGAAAAGAACAGTGCCCTGGCTACCGGCTTTTCTGAATTAAAGAAGGGCAAACAGCGCCTGCATTATGCTTATCTGACCTCCAACGAAGCGGTGACCGGCTTTGATACCCGTCGGAATGCCTTTATCGGCCCCTACGGCACTAAGCTCCAGCCCCGTGCGATGATCGAAAACTTAGGCTGTACCGGCACCGATTGTATTGCCGAAAAGATCTGCCTTGCAGTAGAGAATACCGTAGAGCTGGCTCCCGGCGAATCTAAAGCGTTCTATTATACCGTCGGTGTAGAGAGCAAGACCGAAAAGATTCCTCAATATACCGCCGAAGAATTGGAAGTGCAGTTTGAAGAGATGGTGCAAAAGTATCGCGCCATCTGCGCAGGGGTCGAGATCAACACCCCCTGGGAGGATCTGAACGATCTGTTTAACGATTGGCTGAAATATCAGACCAATATGGGTTCCCGCTGGGCAAGAGTCCGTCATAACGGTATCCGGGATCTGACCAGCGATACCGAGTGCCTGGGCTGCTTCCAGGCGGAGCTGGCGGCCGATCGCCTCTGCCGCGTCATGAGCTATCAGTACGAAAACGGCTATGCACCCCGTACCTTCTTAGACGGGAAGGTGCAGGATAAGAACTTCTCCGATAATATGGTCTGGATGGTTTTTGCCGCCCATGCCATTACCAAGGAACTGGGTGATTTAGACTACCTGAAGCGGGAGGTTCCTTTTAATAACGATGCCGTTGCCACCGTTTACGAGCACGCCAAACGTGCGGTAGAATTTTTGTGGAATTTTACCGGTCACGACGGTTTGGTTCGTATCTGGGGCGGCGATTGGTGCGATACCATGAAAGAAGTGGGCATCGGCGGAAAAGGTGTCAGCGTGTGGTTGTCCATCGCCTTTGTCCGTGCTGCCAAGATGCTTTCGCAGATGGCAGAGTGGCTGGGTAAGACCGAAGATGCGGAAACTGCCGCCGGTTATGCCCGTGAGATGGAGAATCGGGTCAATCAGTTTGGCTGGGACGGTGATCGCTATCTTTACGCCATCTCCGACGAGCGTTTCCCCATCGGTGCCAAGGAATGCAAGGAAGGCTCCATGTTTGCCCTGCCTCAGCTTTGGAGCGTGCTGGCCGACTTCGACGAAGAGCACCGCACCATCGCCATGGATACCCTGGAGCGGGAGCTGAACACCGACCTGGGTCTCCTGGTCAGCAAGCCGCCTTATACCGAAAGCCTGCCCCATATTAAGAGCATGGCCAAGAAATATCCCGGTCTGCACGAAAACGGCGGCGTATATCTCCACGCCTCCGTCTGGAAGCTGGCGGTGGATAGCCTGCTGCACCGCAACGAAAAGGTGGAAGAGGGACTGCATAAGATCCTGCCCGCCCATCATCAGTATTACGAGACCTGCGGCGAGCCCTACGCCATGTTCAACTCCTATCTCGGCGAGCAGACCGGCTACCGTGCCGGAAAGCCGGGTCAGAGCTGGCGTACCGCATCGGGCCAATGGCTGCTGTATTCCCTGGTCCGCTTCGTCTACGGTATGCAGCCGGAGTTTGACGGTCTTCTGCTCCGTCCCTGCCTGCCCCCTCCTGGAAGGATTGCTCCATTACCAAGGAGTTCCGCGGCTGTCGTTATGAGATCCACTTCACCCAGAAGGACGAGGGTGCCTGCAACCGCATCGAGCGTCTTACGGTAAACGGCGCAGAGGCAGACCCCGCACTTCCCATCAAACCGATTGCCGGAAAAACGTTAAAAATTGAAGTCATTTTGGCCCAATAAACGTTTAAAATCAGCATCACTTTTAAAATATACCACCCTGAATCGCTATATTATGCGAGTTAGGGTGGTTTTTTGTATTTTATCAAAATTACCATATATTGTGTCGAATAAAATATTTTTATGGCATATCTTGTATTTTTATGTTGACATACACCATATATCGTGTTACAATATATTCTGCACCACAAAATAAAGGGTAAGATCTGCCCAAAAGTGCAAAAACACGTGCACTTTCGGGCAAAATGAGGTAAAAATGACCATAGAAGGGCTTCAAAAACTGACGTTGCTGGACTTTCCGGGAAAGACCGCCTGTACGGTTTTTCTGGGCGGTTGTAATTTTCGGTGCCCTTTTTGCCACAACTTTGATCTGGCGGCCCGTCCCTCTGCTCCCTTGCTGGGGGAGGAGGAATTCCTTGCCTTTTTAGAGCAACGTAAAGGCCTTTTGGATGGGGTCGCCGTCACCGGCGGCGAGCCGCTGATGCGGCGGGAGCTGCCCGATTTTCTCCGCAAGATCAAGGCGCTGGGGTATCCCGTTAAATTGGATACCAACGGCAGCTTTCCCGATCGGCTCCGTGCGTTGGTGGAAGAAGGCTTGGTGGATTACGTGGCGATGGATATCAAGAACGCTCCCGAACGCTACGGCGAAACGGTAGGCTTTCCCAAGCTGGGTCTCGGCCCTATCGAAAAGAGCGTAGCCTATCTCATGAGCGGCGCGGTGGAGTATGAATTCCGCACCACGGTGGTACGGGAGCTGCACCGCCCCGAGGATATGGCGGCCATCGCTGAATGGCTGTGTGGCGCAAAGCGATACTTTTTACAGCAGTTCAAACAATCGGAGCAGGTGCCGAACGAGGCGCTGACCGCTCCCGATTATCAGACCATGCAGGACTATCTGCAGCTGGTGCGGCAGAAAATACCCGCCGCAGAATTGAGAGGGCTTTGACCATGATGAAGAGGCCGGTTCGAGGCCTTTGATGAATTAGGTTTAAATTAAGTTGAAAATAGATGGAGGAAGAACAGTATGTATAACGTAATCAAGCGTGACGGCGCTGAATTGGATTTTAATATCTCCCAGATCAGCGTTGCCATCCAGAAGGCATTCGATGCCACCGGTAAGCAATCCCATCCCAGCATTATCGATCTGCTGGCATTGAAGGTGACTGCTCATTTTGAAGAGAAGGTCAAGGACGGCAAGATCGCCGTTGAGGATATCCAGGACAGCGTTGAGGCCGTATTGAGCGAATCCGGCTATGCCGACGTCGCCAAGGCTTATATCCTGTACCGTAAACAGCGTGAAAAGGTTCGCAACCTCAAATCCACCTTCCTGGATTATAAGTCCCTGGTGGACAGCTACGTAAACGTTACCGACTGGCGTGTAAAAGAGAATTCCACCGTTACCTATTCCGTAG
>CAYLIT010000009.1:2715-20804 GCA_964383835.1 uncultured Eubacteriales bacterium | reverse complement strand
GACGGTGCTGAACCAGGTGACCGCCGCCGGTATCTACGAAGAGGCAGAGGCCAAGCAGCTGCTTTACGATATGGCCGCCGCGGTGCCCAGCACCAAGAACGTGGCGGCTTACGCCAAGATCGTGGTGGAAAAGGCCAACCTGCGCCGCCTGATCAATATTTGCGACGAGATCACCGACGCCTGCTACACAGGGGGCGACGAGGTACAGGATATCCTGGATATGGCCGAGGCCAAGATCTTCGAGATCCGGGATCAGCAGAGCAACACCGCCATGGTGGAGCTGCGTACCGCCATCCTGCAGAGCTTCGACCAGGTGTCTAAGATCGCCCAGGACCGTGCGGCTTACGCGGGGTTGCAGACCAACTTCCGCGATCTGGACCGCGTCCTCTCCGGCTTCGGTAAGAGCGACCTGATCTTGCTGGCCGCCCGACCGGGTCTCGGTAAGACCTCCTTTGCATTGAATATCGCCCAGAACGTGGGCCTGCAGGGCAAGACCGTCGCCATCTTCTCGTTGGAAATGAGCAACGAGCAGTTGGCCAACCGTTTGCTGGCCAGCCATTCCGGCGTCGATAATAAAAAGTTCCGTACCGGCGAGCTCAGCTCCAACGAATGGGTGCGGCTGGGTCAGTCCTCTTCGATCTTGGCCAAGGCCAATATCTACTTAGACGATACCCCGGATATGACCGTGGCACAGATGAAGGCCAAGCTTCGTCGCCTGCCCGCCCTGGACCTGGTCATCGTCGACTATATGCAGCTGATGAGCTCCGGCACCAAGACTGCCAGCCGTCAGGAGGCGGTTTCGGAAATTTCCCGTTCCATGAAGATGATGGCCAAGGAGTTCGACGTGCCGGTGCTGTGTCTTTCCCAGCTTTCCCGTGCCTCCGAAAAGCGTGAGGGCGACCATCGCCCCATGCCCTCGGATCTGCGTGAATCGGGCTCTATCGAGCAGGATGCCGACGCTATCATGTTCCTTTATAACGACGCGATCTATAATAAAGAGACCGCCAACCCCAACAAGATCGAACTGATCATCGCCAAGAACCGTCACGGTCCCACCGAGACGATCTACCTGGCGTGGAATAACACCTTGACGAAGTTCGGTAACTACAAGGCTAAAAAGGATGCCATTCCCTTGCCGGATGAGGCACCGCCCGTATGATGCGGAAGGTTTTTCAAAAAGAATGGGAGTCCTTTTCTTTGCCAAAGGGTTGTCGGGTAACGGTGGCCTTGAGCGGCGGGATGGATTCTGTTACCCTGCTGTATCTGCTGAAGGAGTTGCCGGAACGGCAGTTCACCTTAGAGGCCGCCCACGTCCACCACGGACTAAGGGCGGCGGCCGACGGGGATGCGGAATTCTGCCAACGCCTTTGCAAGGCTTGGGGAATCCCCCTCACCGTCTTTCGGGGGGATGCCAAAGGATACGCCAAGGAGCACGGTATGAGCCTTGAAGAAGGCGCCCGCGTCCTGCGCTACGGTTTTTTGGAGCCGTTGGCCGACGGAAAGATGAATTTTGTGGTGACCGCCCACCATCGGGAGGATCAGCAGGAAACCTTTTTCATCAATCTTTACCGCGGCAGCGGCAGTCGGGGCCTTGCGGGGATCGCTCCCCAAAGGGGCGGCTATTTAAGACCGATGCTGGGGATCCCAAAGGCCGAGATCATCGCCTTTGCCGGGGAGCAAGGGCTGGAATACGTGACCGATGAGACCAATGCGGATACCGCTTTTTTACGCAATTTCCTGCGCCATCGGGTGCTGCCCTTACTGCAAAGCAGGGAGGAGGGCGACTTTGCAAAAGGTCTTTCGGCGGCGATGGAGGCCCTTCGTGAAGAGGACGAGGCGTTGTGCCAATGGGCAGACGGTGTGACCGACGATGGAGTCGAAGCCCTTGCCGCCCTGCCGGATGCAGTGCTCAAGCGGGTGCTGGACCGGATGTACGGCAAGCCTTTGGATCGCCTGCATTTCGGCGAGATCAAAGAGTTGATCCGCAAGATGCCGCCTGCAGGGCAGGTACAGCTTCCCGGGGAGCGGTACTTCCGGCTGGAATACGGCCGGTGCGTTTTTACCGACGCCGCCGAGGAGCCCGGTCTTAGGGTAGAGCCGGGGATTCCCGTCACCTGGAAGGATCAACAATTTCTGGTCCGTTTAGAAGAATTTAACAGTCCGTTTACACATTTTATGGTGGACTGTGATAAAATAAGTGGCAATCTGACGTTTCGTCATAAGCGCCCCGGCGATGTGTTCAAGCCGGCGGGGTGTGGCGGAACCTCCCGATTGCAAAAACGATTGAAAAACGATCGGGTCCCCCGCAGCCGAAGGGACGCCCTTTGGGTGCTGGCTGATGAGCGGGATCGGGTCCTTTGGGTAGAAGGCTACGGCGCGGCAGAGGAATTTTGCTGCACCAGTTCCACAAAACGTGTTTATTGCATAGAAATTAGGGGGAGAATAAAATGACAGTACAGGACAAGGATATTAAAGAGATTTTGTATTCCGAGGAACAGCTTCGCACCAAGATGCAGGAGCTGGGCGTCGCCATCACCAAAGACTACGCAGGCAAGGAGCTTCTGATGGTCTCTATCCTGAAGGGTAGCGTGATGGTCATGGCCGATCTGATGCGGGCGGTAGACCTGCCGTTGCAGATCGATTTCATGAACGTTTCCAGCTACGGCGCCGGCACCGCAACCAAGGGCGCCGTGAAGATCTTAAAAGACCTGGATGTGGATATCAAGGGCAAGGACGTGCTGATCGTAGAGGATATTCTGGACAGCGGCGTGACCCTGCATAACCTGATCAACCTGTTGAAACAGCGTGAGCCCGCCTCCATTGAGATCTGCACCCTCTTTTCCAAGCCCTCCCGCCGCCAGGTGGATGTGAATGCCAGATACATCGGCTTTGAGATCCCCGACGCCTTTATCGTGGGCTACGGTCTGGACTTTGCCGAAAAATACAGAAATCTGCCCTATGTGGGCGTCCTGAAAGAGGAAATCTATCAGTAAGGAGTGAACGACAACTTGAATTTGAACAAAAAGACCGGCTTCAAAGGGGTCCTTTGGCTGATCATCCTGGCCCTTCTGGCCTTTTCGGCCTTTTCCTTCTTCAATAAGAAGGAGCCGCCCAAGGAGATCACCTACGGCGAAATGGTCAACTATTTCAATAACCAGCAGGTGAAATCCTTTGAGCTGGAAGGCTCCGAACTGACCTGTGTTCTGACGGACGATACCAAGGTAGTCCACCAGCTTCTGGATCTGGGGATGTTCTACGAGGATGTCATGCCCATGGTGCGGGAACAGCAGAAGGCCGGCGTGATCACTGAATATGACTTTAAAGAGGGCTTCACATTCCCTTGGTGGGTGAGCTGGCTGCCCTATATCATTATGATCGGCTTGGCGGTGCTGTTCTTTGTGATGACCAACCGTCAGATGAACGGCGGCAAGGCCCCCGGCTTTGCCCGTGTGCGGGTCAAGACCGGCGCCGATCAGAAAGAGAAAAAGACCTTTGAAGACGTGGCCGGTGCCGACGAAGAGAAGGAAGAGCTGGTGGAGATCGTCGATTTCCTCAAATCTCCCCGCAAGTACCTGGAGCTGGGTGCTCGCATCCCCAAGGGTGTGTTGCTGGTAGGCCCTCCGGGTACCGGTAAGACCCTTTTGGCCAAGGCCGTAGCCGGCGAGGCGGGGGTTCCCTTCTTCTCCATCTCCGGCTCCGATTTCGTAGAGCTTTACGTGGGCGTGGGTGCCTCCCGCGTACGTGAGCTGTTCGATGAAGCCAAAAAGAATAATCCCTGTATTATCTTCATCGACGAGATCGATGCAGTGGGCCGCAGAAGAGGTGCAGGCCTCGGCGGTGGTCATGACGAGCGTGAGCAGACTCTCAACCAGTTGCTGGTAGAGATGGACGGCTTCGGCGCCAATGCCGGCATCATCGTGATCGCCGCTACCAATCGTGCCGATATCCTGGATCCCGCCCTCCTGCGTCCCGGTCGTTTCGACCGCCAGGTCTACGTGGGCTATCCCGATCAGAACGGCCGTGAGGCCATCCTCAAGGTCCACGCCAAGGGCAAGCACTTTGAGCCGGACGTTCGCTTTGCCGATATCGCTAAGGGCACCATCGGCTTCACCGGTGCCGATATCGAAAACCTGTTGAACGAGGCCGCATTGCTGGCCGCCCGTCGCAATAAGCCGATGATCGGTCAGAAAGAGATCGAGGAGTCCATCATGAAGGTGGTGGCAGGCCCGGAAAAGAAGAGTCGCAAGGTGGTGGAAAAGGAACGCCGCCTCACCGCCTTCCACGAGGCGGGTCACGCCGTGGTCTCCAGATTTTTGGAGACCGCCGATCCCGTTCACGATATTTCCATCGTGCCTCGCGGCAGAGCCGGCGGTTATACCCTTTCTCTGCCCCAGGAGGATCTCTCCTACGCCACCAAGAAGGTCATGTTTGAAGAGATCGTAAGCCTCTTGGGCGGTCGGGTCAGCGAAAAGCTGTATCTGGACGATATCTCCACCGGCGCTTCTAACGATATCCAGCGGGCCACCAATATCGCCCGTCAGATGGTCACCAAGTACGGTATGAGCGATAACATCGGCCCCATCCTTTACGGCAGTGAAAACGACGAGGTATTCCTTGGCCGCGATTTCGCTACCCACCGGGATTACTCCGAGCAGGTAGCCGCCAAGATCGATGATGAGATCAAGAGCATCATCGACGAAGCCTACGCCAAGGCCGAGCAGATCCTCACCGAGCATGGCGAAGAGGTTCGTATCACCGCCGAGCAGCTTTTGGAAAAAGAGCATCTCACCGGCGCAGAATTCGCCGCCATCTTCGAGCCTAAGTCCGAAGAAACCGAGGAAGCCGCTCCCGCCGAAGCCCCTGCAGAAGAACCTGCAGAAGCCCCCGCGGAAGAACCCGCTCCCTCCGAGCCCCAAGAATAAACCAAAAGCCACGGCACAGCCGTGGCTTTTTTAATGATATTTCTAATAAAATAATGTAGAATTCACCTTGTTTTTTATTATAAATATGATAAAATAAAGAAAAAAACACGGAGGATGCTATGAAATTCGTAACTGAGCTGGAATGTAAGAAAAAATACGACGTCATCGTCGCAGGTGGCGGTGTGGCCGGTGTGGCGGCCGCTATTACCGCCCGTCGGCGGGGCAAGAGCGTACTGCTTTTGGAAAAATCCAATATCTTGGGCGGTCTTGCTACATTGGGGCTGGTCAACCTGTTCGTTCCCATGTGTAACGGACGGGGGACTCAGATCATCTTCGGCCTGGCCGACGATTGGTTTTATGACTCTGCCAAATACGGCTACGATACCATCCCCGATAACTGGCAGACCGGCGAGCGCCGCATGGTCAATCGCTATTCTCCCTATATTTTTGCTCTGCAGCTCACCGAGCAGATCCAAAAGGAAGGGGTCGATCTTCTGTTTGACTGCATCGGCTCCCAGCCGGTGATGGAGGGCAACCGTTGTAAGGGTGTCATCACCGAAAGCAAGTCCGGCCGTGAGTATTTCGAGGCGGAAATGGTCATCGATACCACCGGCGATTGCGACCTTCTGCGCCGTGCCGGTGTTCCGGTGGTGCTGGGTAAGAATTTCTATACTTATATCGGCAAAAAGATCACCCTGGATAGCTGTCGCAAGGCGGCAGAAAACGGCGATATCCGCCTGGCGTATGAGAGCTGTAAGGGTGGTACCATCAACCTCTATGGCGACAATCAGCCTGCCGACAAGCCCTTGTGGTCCGGTACTACGGTAGAGGAGGTCACCGATTACCTTGTTGATAATCAGATCGAAATGCTCCGCAAGCTCAAGGATGACGACCGCAACAGCCGGGATATCGCCATGCTTCCCATGATGCCCAACTTCCGTACCACCTGCCGTATCGACGGCGATTATACCTTAAAAGAGGAAGATCATTACCGTCATTTTGAAGATTCCGTCTGCGCCATCAACGATTTTGACCGCAAGGACTTTCTTTACGAGGTCCCCCTGCGTTGCCTGGTGCGTAAGGAATTCCCCAACCTCATCACCGCAGGCCGCAGTGCCGCAGGCGAGGGCTACGGTTGGGACGTGATCCGCGTCATCCCGCCCGCCATCCTCACCGGTCAGGCGGCGGCAGAGGCGGCAGTCATGGCCATCGAAAGCAACTGCCCCATCGCTGAGGTGGAGATCAAGGAATTGCAACGTCGGCTGGAGCAGGAGGATCATATCATGATCCATTTCCCCGACGAGCTGATTCCCGAGAATCGTGAAAGAATCGAGTTCGGCCCCGATGAAGGACATATTTAAGTATGAGTATTATTATTGCACCTGATTCCTTTAAAGGAAGTATGACCGCTGCAGAGTTTTGCCAAATCGCCGCAGAGGTGTTGGGCAAGGCGGCACCCCATGAGCCACTGATCTCTCTGCCTTTGGCAGACGGCGGTGAGGGCACTTTAGAGTGCGTGTTGGCGGCTACCGGCGGTACTAAAAAAGAATTTGAAACCGTCAATGCCTTGGGCGAACCTATCACCGCTCCCGTCGGCTTTCTGCCGGACGGTACGGCGGTCATCGAGGTAGCCACCGTTATCGGTCTGCCCCAGTTGAGTGGGCGTGAAGATCCCTTAAAGGCCAATACCTACGGTCTGGGTACTCTTATCCGTGAAGCGGTCAAAAGCGGCGCCCAAAAGATCACCCTCACCCTGGGTGGCAGTGCCACCAATGATCTGGGGCTGGGGATGCTGGCGGCATTAGGCTGGCGGTTCTACGATGCCGCAGGGGAATGCTTTATCCCTGCCGGCGGCACCATGGGTGAGATCGCCCGCATTGAAAAAACAGAAGAATTCAGCGTTTATGAAGCGGTGGAATTTTCCGCCATGTGTGACGTAGAGAACCCGCTGCTGGGCGCTAACGGCGCCGCAACGGTCTTTGCCCCTCAAAAGGGTGCAAGCCCCGAGGCTGTGGCGCTGTTAGAAGCAGGCGCTGCCCATTTTGCCGCTCTTTCCGGCAAAGACCCCGCCCGCCCGGGGGCGGGCGCAGCGGGAGGACTCGGCTATGCCTGCCTGCACTTTTTAGGCGGCACTCTGCGCCGTGGTATCGACGAGGTACTCAGGCTGTACCGCTTTGATGAGCTTTTAAAGGATTGTCGTCTGTTGCTTTCCGGCGAGGGGTGCTTTGATGCCCAATCCGCCATGGGTAAGGCGGTGGGCACCCTCATCAGCCGTGCCGACCCTATCCCGGTGGCGGTGTTCGCAGGGATGGTCAAGCCCTTTGACGGCACCCTTTATCCCAATCTGAAATTAGTCTGCCCCATCAGCGAGGGATTGCCTTTAGAGGTGGCCTTGGCTACCGCAAAAGAAAATTTAAGGAGAGCCTTAAATGAAAGCAAATTACCATACCCATACGTATAGATGCCACCATGCCTGGGGCAGTGAATGGGAATACGTGGAAAAGGCCATTGATCTGGGGATCGAGATCCTCGGTTTTGCCGACCATACCCCTTATCCTTTTCCCGAAGGTTTTCGTTCCAACGTGCGGATGCTGCCCGATCGGCTCCCTCATTATATCGAAACCATCCAAAAACTGCGTACCCTCTACGCTGACCGTATCGAGATCCTTTGCGGGCTGGAAACGGAATATTATCCTCAGCTTTTCTCTGATTATTTAGAAATGCTGCGAGAGAATCCCGGCGTGCAGTATTTGATCCTCAGCCAGCATTACTACGATAATGAATACGAGACCCGTACCCATATGCGCCTGCCGACAGAGGACGAGGCGCTGTTGGCTAAATACGTGGATCAGCTCATTGCGGGGATGGAAACCGGGCGCTTTTTATACGTGGGTCACCCGGATCTGCGCCTTTTTACAGGCGATCCCGCATTGTATCGCAAGCATATGCGTCGGCTTTGCCAAGCCGCCAATCAGCATGATCTTCCCCTGGAGATCAATATGCTGGGCTACCGTGGCAAGCAGCATTATCCCAACCCCGCTTTTTGGGAGCTGGCAGGGGAAGAAAACTGTACCGCTATTTTGGGCATCGACGCCCATAGTCCCCGGCAGGTTCACCTGGATGACGAGCCGGAGCTGAGAGCCATGGCACAGCAATACGGTCTGACCCTTTTAGAGGAGCTTCCTCTGAAAGAGAATTTTTTGAAATAGGAAAATGAAGCTATGAAAGCGAATTACCATGCTCATACTTACCGTTGCCACCATGCCTATGGCTGCGAGTGGCAATATGTGGAAGAGGCTATTCGGTGCGGTCTGAAAACCTTGGGCTTTGCCGATCACGCTCCTCATTGCTACCCTGAATGGTATGAAAGCAACAGAATGCTCACTCACCAGCTTGCCGAGTATGTAGAGACCATTACCAAGCTGAAAAAGATCTATGCTGACCGTATCGAGATCCTTTGCGGTCTGGAGATGGAATATTATCCCGCCCTTTTCGAGCAGGATCTGGAATTGTACCGCAGTGTTCCCGGGCTGGACTATATGATCCTGGGCCAGCATTATTGTCATAACGAATACGATACCCCGTATCACGTGACCCGCCTTACGGACGTGGATCAGGAGGCTCAGCTGACCCAATACGTGAACCAGGTCATCGAAGCGATGCAGACCGGGCGCTATTTGTACGTTGCCCATCCGGATAACGTGGTCTATCGGGGCGGCGAGGCTCATTTTGATACCGAGATGCGCCGCCTTTGCAAAGCCGCCCGTGAACGGAACGTTCCCCTGGAGATCAACCTCAGCGGTTACCGCTATAAAAAGAATTTCCCCAACGATTACCCCAACGACCGGTTCTGGGAGATCGCAGGAGAGGAGGGGTGCCTTGCCGTGCTGGGCAGTGACAGCCACCGGCCGAACAAGATTTTGGTTCCTGAAGAGGTGAAGATGGCGGAAGAACTGGCGCAAAGCAACGGCATTACCCTTTTAGAAACGTTATCCTTAAAGGAGGATTTTTTGAAATGATCGGAATTATCGGTGCAATGGCCATCGAAACCGATGCCATCATCGCCCAGTTGAAGGATCCGCAGACCGAAACGGTCAGCGGCGCCCGGTTTGTGCGGGGTGTGTGGTGCGGCAAAGAGGTGGTCGTGGCTACCTCCGGCGTGGGTAAGGTGTTTGCCGCCCTCACCGCCGAGGCGATGATCTTGAAATATCACCCGGACTGCATCATCAATACCGGTGTAGCGGGAGCCCTGGCCCCCGAACTGCATCTTCTGAACGTGGTGATCGGCGAGGACGTGGTGCAGCATGATATGGACACCACCCCCGTGGGGGACCCCCGGGGCTTGCTTTCGGGCATCAATAAAATCGAACTGCCTGCCGATGAAGGGCTGCAGACCCGTTTTGAAAAAGCGGCGGCAGAGCTGGGGATCCCTACCCTGCGGGGTCGGGTAGCCTCCGGCGATCAGTTTATTGCCGCCGATGAAAAGCGCAGATTCATTCGGGATACCTTTGGCGCCGCCTGCTGTGAGATGGAGGGTGCCGCCATCGGTCAGGTCTGCTACGTGAATCAGGTTCCCTTTGCGGTGCTTCGTGCCATCTCGGACGGCGCCGCAGACGATGCAAAAATGGATTATCCTGCCTTTGCTGCTAAGGCGGCAGAGCAGAGTATAAAAATATTAAAAAAAGGCTTGGAGGAATGAAAAATGGATTTACTTAAAATGGCAAAGGAGAAGAATGTGTTACTGGTGGCCCACCGGGGTTCTTTCGGCGGTAACATTCCCCCCAACTCTCTGCAGGCTTTTCAGTTGGCGTTGAATTACGGTGCCGATATCATTGAGCTGGACGTGGATGCCAGCGCTGACGGTGAACTGTTTATTCAGCATCCCCGCATGGAGAAGGTGCATCTTCGCATGAACGACCGTATTAAGGCGTTCCCCGCTTCTATGGTGGAGCAGTTCCGTCTTTCCAACTGCGACCTGACCCGTACCGAGTGGTGCATTCCTCGCCTGGAGGATGCACTTCGGATGCTGAAGGGCAAGTGCATCATCAATATCGATAAGTTCTGGGATCATCCCAAGGAGATCTCCGAAATGATCCGCAAGCTGGGCATGGAGGATCAGATCCTGGTCAAGTCCCTCAACAAGCCCGAATATCTGGATGCCGTTGAAACCTACGCCCCCGATCTCTATTACATGAGCATCGTGAGAGATACCGACACCACCTACGAAGAAATGAAGTCCCGCAACATCAACTTTGTGGGTACCGAGGTGCTGTTTGACCGTGAGGATGCTCCCGTTGCCGGCAAGGAATATATCGATATGCTGCACAAGGACGGCAAGATCGTTTGGGTCAACTCTTTGGTCTACAGCTACCGTACCGTATTGGCCGCTTATCACAACGACGACGTTTCCGTTTTGGAAGATCCCGAAAAGGGCTGGGGCTGGCTGGCCGACCGTGGCTTTGATATCATTCAGACCGACTTTATCTATAACTGCCGTCAGTTCTTAGAGAACACCGGCCGTCGTACCAAATAAGAGAGGTACCATAAGATGAACCTGCTGAAAATGGCGGAAGAGAAAAAGGTATTGCTGGCCGCTCACATGGGTTCCTTTGGGGGAAATATCCCCCCAAACTCCCTGCAGGCCTTTCAGATGGCGCTGTATAACGGTGCGGATATCATAGAACTGGACGTAGAAAGCAGCCTGGATGGGGAGCTGTTTGTACAGCATCCCCACAAGGAAGAAATCCATCTTCGTCTGAGGGACCGTATCCGTCAGTATCCTGCCTCGGTGGTGGAGCAACTGCGTCTTTCCAACTACAGTTTGAACCGCACCGAATGGTGTATCCCCCGTCTGGAGGATGCACTCAGAATGCTGAAGGGCAAATGCATCATCAATATCGATAAGTTCTGGGGCTTTCCCAAGGAGATCTCCGAAATGATCCGCAAGCTGGGCATGGAGGATCAGATCCTGGTAAAATCCCTCAACAAGCCGGAACGTCTGGATATGGTGGAAAAGTATGCCCCCGATCTTTATTACATGAATATCGTTAAGGACGAGGACACCACCTACGAGGAAATAAAGTCCCGCAATATCAACTTTGTGGGAACCGAGGTCTTGTTTGACCGTGAGGATGCTGCCGTAGCCGGCAAGGACTATATCGATATGCTGCACAAGGACGGCAAGATCGTCTGGGTCAATGCGCTGGTCTATAACTATGAGACCGTCCTCTCTGCCTACCATAACGACGACGTTTCGGTTCTTGGTGAGCCCGAAAAGGGCTGGGGTTGGCTTGCCGACCGTGGCTTCGATATCATCCAGACCGATTTTATCTATAACTGCCGCCTGTTTTTGGAAAATACCGGACGGAGGAACAAATAATGAGCAGATTGGACGAGGTTTTAAGCACATACCGTGAGCAGGGTCTGCTCCATCACTACGCCATCCGGGTAGGTCAGGGCGATAACGTGCTGTTAGAACGCTTTTATGAAGCCGACGAAAACAGTCGCTTTGATATGGCTTCGGTGACCAAGATCATGGTCACCACCTTTCCGGCGCTGATGGCGCTGGAGCAGGGCAAGCTGAGCCTTGACGACCCCGTCAGCCGCTTTTTCCCTTGCCCGTCCGAAAAGCAGGAGATGACCATTCGTCATCTCTTGACCCATACCATGGGCTATGGGCATAAGTCCATCTGTGCCGAGGGGGTCACCCGTGAGAACGTGTGGCAAGAGGTTTTGCGTATTCCGTTGGACGTTTCCTTGGGCACCGAGGTGCGTTACAGCTGCCCCGGCTTTATCCTCTTGGGCAGAATTCTGGAAGAGGTCTACGGCCTGCGGTTGGACGAAATTTTCGAACAGTATATTGCCGAACCGTTGGGGCTGGAAAACAGCGGCTTTCTGCCCCAAGGGGAGGGGATCATTCCCTCCAACAAAAAAACGGAGGACTACGGCAAGGTCAACGATAATAACTGTCGCTTTTTGGGCGGCATTGCAGGCAATGCCGGGCTGTTTTCCAATCTGAGGGACGTGACCCGCTATACTAAAATGCTGTTGGCAGAGGGCGCACCGCTGATCGGTAGCGAGACCTTCCGCCTTGCGGCCAAGAACCATACCGCCGATCTTCCCGGTGACGGCCGCGGCCTTGGCTTTTTGTACGTGGACGAGCAGTATGAGCAGGCGAGGGGGCTGTTTGCGCCCGGCGCCATCGGCCATTGCGGCCATACGGGGCAATCGGTGTTTGCCGACCCCCGCACCGGGCTTTACGCCATCCTGCTGACCGATGCCACCCTTCATTCTTCAAAATACGATGAGGTGAAGGCTATGCGGGCAGCCCTTCATAATACGATCAAAGAAGAGTTACAATCATGACAGATCAAATACTAAATTGTATCATCAAGCTGGGCGAGCGGATGCTGGTCAGTGGCGCTGAGGTGCACCGCGTGGAAGAAAGCGTACAACGGCTCTGCCGCGCCTACGGCGCGGTGCGGGCGGATGTCTACACCACCACCTCCAATATGATCGTCACCGTTGAGACCGAGGATGGCCATTACCTCACCCAGACCTGCCGCATCCAGAGCACCGGCACCGATATCACCAAGCTCCATGAGCTTAACGATCTCTTTCGCCGTGCGGCGGCGGAGCCCCCTGAGGCAGAGGTATTGCTCAGCGAGATGGAGCGGATCTCTGCCATCAAAACCTACCCCCGCTGGCTCAAGGTGCTGTCATATGCAACCATCGCCGGGTCCTTCACCGTCTTTTTCGGTAGCCGTAGCTGGGCGGAGCTGTTGATCTCCCTGGTGATCGGCGGGGTGGTGGGCTGTATCGCTCAGCTGACCGAGCGGCTGGCCTTCAATAAGGCACTGGATCGGTTCATCTGCTCTCTTACCGCCTGCCTTTTGACCTTTGCCGCGTTGCGGCTGGGGCTGGCAGAAAGCGGCGATAAGATCATCATCGGCAATATCATGTCCCTGATTCCCGGCATCGGCTTGACCAATGCCCTTCGGGATCTTTTTACCGGCGACGTCATCACCGGTATTTTGCGATCCATCGAGGCGGTTCTGCTGGCCTTCGCCATCGCCGCCGGCTATATCATTGCGGTCTTTCTGTTGGGAGGTGGCGTATGATGGACGGAATTTTTCAGTTGATTACTTCCTTTTTAGGCACCCTGGGCTTTGGCATTTTGTTCCATATCCGCGGCCGTAAGCTGTGGCTTGCGGCCCTGGGCGGCCTTTTGGCCTGGTCGGTTTTTTTACTGCTGGGGCTATGGATCGAAAGTGAGCCTATGCGCTATCTTTTGGTGAGCATCCTCACCACCCTCTATGCCGAGGTGCTGGCCAGATGGGTCAAGACCCCCACCACCACCTTTATCATCGTGTCACTGATCCCGCTCATTCCGGGAAGCGGACTTTACTACACTATGGCCAACGCCTTATCGGGCAACAGCGAGGGCTTTATGGAAAAGGGAATCTATACCCTGGAGCTTGCGTTATCCTTGGCCTTGGGAATCATTTTAGTCACCTCCTGCGTCCGCCGGATCAAATATCAAATGAAATAATAAAAGGCAACCCAAAGCCTGCTTCTCATAAGGATATTTAAAGCCGAGAGATTCGTTTTTGAATCTCTCGGCTCTCTCTCATTTCAATACCTCCAAAGCACAGCGGATGCCGTCTACGGCGGCAGACATGATTCCTCCCGCATAGCCTGCACCCTCGCCACAGGGAAACAGCCCTGTGATGGCGCTTTGACAAGCTTTATCTCGGATGAGCGTTACCGGGGAAGAAGAGCGGGTCTCGGGTCCGGTCAGTACTGCATCCGGCAGGGCAAAGCCCTTGATACGGCGGTCAAAGAGCGGTAAGGCCTCTGCCATGGCATCCCCGACAAATCGGGGTAAAATCCCCCTCAAATTGGTGGGAGTGACCCCCGGCAGATAAGAGGGAGTTACAGCTCCAAAGCGGTCGGTGGGACGGTTTTGCAAAAAATCCTCTAACCGCTGGGCAGGGGCCTTGTAGCTTCCGCCCACCGCCTCAAAGGCGGCACGCTCCAATTGACGCTGAAAATAAACGCCGTTCAAGGGGTGGTCTGCGCCGTAATCTGCAGGGGTGACCGCCACTAAAAGGGCGCTGTTGGCATTCTGTCCCTTGCGGGCATGATAGCTCATACCGTTGGTGACGATACCGCCCGGCTCACTGGCGGCGGCCATGACCTCACCGCCGGGGCACATACAAAAGGTGTATACCCCACGGCCTGTGGCATCATGCATGGATAATTTATAGTCGGCGGCCCCTAAATAGCGGGCATCCGCCCCGTATTGGGCGGCGTTGATGAGGGCCTGGGGGTGCTCGATCCGCGCGCCCATGGAAAATGCCTTGGGTTGCATGGGAACACCCTTTTGATAAAGCATTTCAAAGGTGTCCCGTGCGCTGTGGCCGATGGCTAAGATCACGTGATCGGTGTCGTACCGTTCCCGGCCTACGACCCCGGCGATACGGCCGTTTTCGATCACCAGTTCCTTTACCGCTTCGTTAAAGTGGATCTCACCGCCCAATCGCAGGATCTCCTCGCGGATGGCTTTGACCACCTCACGCAGGCGGTCGGTGCCGATATGGGGCTTGGCATCATAGAGAATCTCTTCCGGTGCGCCGTGGGCGGCAAAGGTTTCCAAAACCTCCCGGCATAAAGGGTTATGGATGCCGGAATTCAGCTTGCCGTCCGAAAAGGTTCCGGCGCCACCCTCACCAAACTGTACGTTGGAGTCCGGGTTCAGGATGCCGGTTCTTTGAAAATCTTCAATGTCCTTTTGCCGCTCCTCCACCGGCTTGCCCCGCTCCAATAAAAGCGGAGCCGCCCCGGCCTTGGCCAGCATCAGTGTGGCAAAGAGCCCTGCCGGACCGCACCCTACCACGATGGGGCGCTTTTTAAGTTCACTGGTGGGAACCGCCAGCGGCTCCCGGGGCTCAAAGTTTTCCCCCTGTGCCACCGCCTCCACCGTATAGGTGTAGCACACCGGTGTTTTACGGGCGTCGATGGACCGCCGCACCAGCCGCCACTTGGGCGATCGTATTCGGCTTTGCTTTTCGATTTTTTTCAGTAGCTGCTCGGGTGTATGGCTCACCGGCAGGCGGATGTCCTGTAAGATCATGGCCGCTCCTTTATATCTTGATAATATTATTATAATATGATATCATTTTACCGTCAAGGGTCTTGCAATACGACAATTTTTGTGATATCATAGTTATACTTTTCCTACAAGTATAACTTTTTCAGAGGTGAACCATGGCAAAGGGAAAGCATTTATACGGTCTCCCCAAGGGCAAGCACGTGTTCGGTACTGCCAAGGTGGGAGAAAAAGGTCAGATCGTCATTCCCAAGGAGGCACGGGAGCTCTTCGGCATCAAGCCGGGGGATACCCTCTTGATCTTGGGGGATGATGCCACCGGCATCATCATCTCGGGTCCCCAGGCGGTGGAGGATCTGGCCAAAAAGATCTTTAAAAATATGGAGGATTAAGTATTATGATGTTGTGGTTAATTGCCATTGCGGCAATGCTTTTTTGGAGCGGTTCGGATATCTTCAGTAAGATCGGCTCCAAGCAATCCGATAAATTGAGCCACTATAAGGTGGGGATCGCAGTCGGTTTGGTCATGGGCATTCATGCCCTTTATATGGTGTTTGTTAAAGACATCGATATGACCTTTGCGGATATTATCAATTATCTGCCTGCGTCTGCTTTGTACATTATTTCGATGGTAGTCGGTTATATCGGGTTAAGGTATATCGAGCTTTCCATCTCTTCTCCCATCTGCAACGGCTCTGGCGCAGTGGCGGCATTGCTTTGTATGGCGGTGTTCGGCGTCACCTTTAATCCCGATGCCGATGGAAATGCGGTTTATCTGAACCCACTCATCATCGTCGGCATTATTCTGGTGGTCGTTGGAATTATCGCATTGGGCTTTGTGGATAACAGGGAAGACCCCGAACTGCGCAGTCTGCGTCAGCTCAAGGCAAACCGAAAATATTCCAAAAGCGTTCTGGCAATTCTGTTGCCGGTGCTGTATTGCGTGCTGGATTCCCTCGGAACCTTTGTGGATACCTTGATCGCAGATCGCTATGTAGAGCGCTTGGGCGATGAGGATCTTGTGGGTGATATTCTGAATACCGCTTATGAATTCACTTGGCTTGGCGTGGCGATCGTCTTTGCGATTTATGTTTACGGCATCAAGCGCGAAAAGGTCGATTTGAAATACGACGGCACCAAATTGTTAGGCGGTATCTGCGAAACCGTCGGTCAGATCTTTTATATGGGCGTTGTGGTTGCAGGATACGTACCGGGTCTTGTTATCATCTCGGCTTATTGCATGGTTTCGATGATCTGGAGCAGTCTGCTGTTGAAGGAAAAACTTTCCTGGAAGCATTATATTTGTATTGCCTTGGTCGTGATCGGCATCATTATCTTGGGAATCTTTGACGTATAACAGAAATTTTCGTATACCTCTTTACAACATACCCCCTTATTTGTTAGAATAAAATAAGGGGGTTTGTTATCTCCTGATTTTGAAACTGAAATGAGAACTTATTTATGAAACGTTGGATCGCATTTTTAATGATCCTCGCTCTGCTTTTGACCGGCTGCATCGGTTGTAAAAAAACAACGGATGAGGATGCTTCCGTCGGTGAGGTGGTGGAGGATCAGAATGAGACTCAAAGCGGCAGTAAGCCGCAAAAGAAGCCCGAAGACCAGTACCAGAATCTTCCTTCTGCCGGCGAGGATGAAACGCCGGAGCAAGGCGAGTCCGTGACCCCCGACGAGGATGAGCCCGGGCAATCGGACGAGGAGCTTCCTTCCGATGAGAAGCAGGAGGAAGTCATCATTCCCGATACCCAGCAACCCGGGGAGGAAAAGGACGAGGAGATCACCGATCAACCCTCCGTCGATGAATCTGCCACCAATACGCCCTCTACCGATCTCCCTGAGGTGGAGTACCCCGAAGAAGAGTATCCCGAGGATGAAGAATATCTTGAGGATGAGGAATACCCCGAAGAGGACGAAGAGGAAGAGCAAACACCTGTGCAGACGCCGCAGACTCCCACCGCTACCCCTACCCCGCAGGATCCTGTCGTCACCGTTCCTTCCAAGATCAAGGTGGCGTCCTATAACATCAAGGCGCTGTTGTACGGCGTGGATACCGATGGTATCATCCAGGAACTCAAGGATATCGATGCCGATATCGTGGGCCTGCAGGAGGTAGATAAAAACACCAACCGCAGTAAGGTGAGCGGCGTCAAGGTCCACCAGGTGGAGATGCTGGCCGAAAAGTTGGGCTATCCCTATTGGTCCTTTGATAAACTCATCGATCACAGCGGCGGCGAGTACGGCATGGCGATCCTCAGCCGCTTCCCCATCACCAAGAGTACTGTGGTTCAGTATGATGCCCAGCAATCCACCGACCACGTCCGCAAATACGGCCGCCATGAGCTGCAGGTGGGGGATAAGAAATTGGTGTTTTATAACACGCACCTTTGCATTGGTGACAGTAACGATTCCGTCAGTAAGGCTCAATTGGGGCAGTTGTTGGATCAAATGAAAAACGATACCTATGCGGTACTGACCGGCGATCTGAATATGACCGCCGTCACCGCTGCTACGGTGGTAAAGAACTACAGCAATCTGACCCTTTTGAACGATGGCACCAGTACCGGGATGCTGGGCTCCAAGAAAGCGGCCCAGTATATCGATAACATCGCCGTGACCAATACGCTGAAGTATACCTGGAACGCCACCGTCGGCACCGGCCTGGAGGTCAACGAAACGCAATACAGTGATCATAATTTGATTTATGCTTACGTCAGCTTTAAATAGGAGGTATTTATGAAACGGCTTTTATGTTTTTTCACCATTCTCGCAATGCTTCTGACCCTTGCAGCCTGCGGCGGCACCGCGCCGGAAGAGGAGGCTGTTCTGGATCAGGTGGTCGAGACCCCCGAGTCTGCCGGCCAGGGTCAAGAGACCCTCAATCAGCCGGAGCAACAGCCGGAAACCACCACCCCCGAGAACACCATTTCGGAGAATAAGGAACCGGAAACTACCGTCCTCGAAAATACGACCCCCGAAAATAAAGAGTCGGAAACTACCCCCTCCGAGGACACCATCTCCAAAGATATCACCTCCGAAGA
>CAYLIT010000009.1:0-2615 GCA_964383835.1 uncultured Eubacteriales bacterium | reverse complement strand
CACCTCCGAAGACCCTGACGAGGAGATCGTATTTGAAGACGATGGGGAAGAGGAAGAGCCCTCCTATGAAGGCTGGATCAAGGTGGCTTCCTATAATACCAAGTGCCTGATGTACAGTGACGATAAAGAGGGCATCGTGCAGGAGCTTAAAGAGATCGACGCCGATATCGTCGGTCTGCAGGAGATCGATTCCTTCACCGGCAGAAGCGGTAACTACAGTCAGATGGAATACCTTGCCACGGAGTGCGGCTATGCCTATTGGTCCTTCGATAAGCTGATCGATGCCAGTAGCGGCGGGGAGTATGGTATGGGTATTTTAAGCCGTTATCCCATCAAAGAGAGTGCGGTGGTGCTGTATGACGCTCAGGAGCCTAACGACTCTCACGTCCGCAAATACGGCCGCCACGTGCTGGACGTAGACGGCAAAGAGGTGGTATTTTATAACACCCACCTTTGCATCCGTGACGATAACGATTCGGTCAGTAAGCTACAGCTCAAGCAAGCCTTGACGGAGATGAACAAGGATCAGTATGCCATCATGACCGGCGACTTCAATATGAAGGCGGTCACTGCAGCCACGGTGATGCCCGGCTTTAATAAGATCAAGCTGCTGAACGACGGTGATAAAAATACTACCGCTTATATCGGCAATAAATTAGCTGCCGATTATATCGATAATATCTTTGCCACCAAGACCTTCGATACCATGTTCGACGATTGGTCCGGCACCGGCATCAAGGTCAACCAGACCGAGTACAGCGACCACAATCTGGTCTATACCTACGTGAATTTCAAATAAAATAATATCCCGTGAAAGCGATGCTTTCACGGGATATTTTCTTCAGATAAATTCTTCTGGAATAGACTCCGCCATGGCCTGGGCACCGTCATTGCTGGGGTGCAGGTGATCGCCGCTGTCGCACTCGGGGAGTAGCGCCAGGGGATTTTCAGGATCCAAAACCGCCATCTCAAAGGGCAGGACGCCTTCAACAGGTGCCTCCCGGTAGATCCAATAGTTGACCTTCTCCCGGATGGCCTCCCGCTCTTCGTCGTAAGAGCCATAGCCCTCAAAGGGCAGGATGGGGGAGAGGAACACCGCAATGCCGTGGGCGTGGGCGGTATCAATGTAGTATTGCAGGCCCTCGATCAGCTCCTCGGCAGTGGGCAGATCGGTGATGGGGCGGTAGACCTTTTTGGGGTTGGGATGGATGATATCGTTGATGCCGTGCAGTATAAAGACCTTTTTCACCCCTGCCAGCAGTACCTCACGCTCAAAGCGGTCCAAGCCCTTGGGACCAAAATGGTTCAGACTGCGCATCGAGTATTCTCGCAAAACACGGCTTCCGCCGATCCCCTTGCGGATGATCGCCACGTCCTCCCGTCCCAGCTCTATCACACGTCGCTTTAAGCGGTCGGGCCAGCTTTGGGAGGTGATGGAATCGCCGAAAGCGACGATGGAATAGCAATTCTCCGGTGCCAGCACCTCAACGGTATGAATAAATGGAAAGATATCGGCAGATGCCTCCAGCCCGAAGGGGAGCTCCTCGGCCATGGTCTGATCTCCGTCACAGCACCATTTTTCCATAAAGGTCTCGCCGCCACGGTGGCAGGTGGTCAGTTGGGTAAAATCTCCAAAATAGAGGTTGAGCACCAAAATTTCCCCGGCGTGAAGATCAAACTCTACCGGGTCCGAGGTGATAAAGGCGCCGGGCGCCATTCTGCCGCTTTCGTTGCCGCCGTCAAAGGTGATGGGTACGCAACGGTCCGGGTCTATTGCGTGCTCTTTGGCTTGCTTCGCCACGCTGACGCTGGCCCGGGTGATCACCGCAGCTTCCTTGCCGAAAAGGTTGGAAAACTGAAATTTCAAACAACTGCCGGGTACTGTCATCTGCATCTGCATCCGTACGGTGGTATCCTTCGTCCATTCGGCGCAGCGCCGCACGGGATGGGTGATGGCACAGCCCCAGCCAGCGATCCAATGCTCGTTCATAGTCGTCCCTCCAAAGGTGTTTTTTTCTATTATAAATCATTGCGAAAAAAAGTCAAATGATTTATAATAAGGGTATGAATTATTTTGTTTATATTTTAAAATGTGCCGACGGCACCTATTATACCGGTATCACCACCGACCCCGACCGCCGCTTGAAAGAGCATAACGCAGGCACGGCGGCCAAGTATACCCATCCGCCCTCCCGCCGCCCCGTCGAGATGGTCTATCGGGAAGAAGCAGGGGATCGGGCCGAGGCCTCCCGCAGGGAATACGCCGTCAAGCAGCTGACCCGCACTGAAAAAGAAGAACTGATCAAAAAAGGACGCTGAATTCAGCGCCCTTTTGCTTAGTCTTCGGGATAACAAGCGTAAATGTGCTCGGGGGTGGATTCTACGCCACGGTAGCGCATCAGCTCGCTGACGGTGACGAATTGATAGCCCTTCGCCGCCAGCTCGGGCAACGCCATCTTGACCGCATCGTAGGTGGTGCCGTAGATCTCGTGCAGCAGCACGATGTCGCCGTCCTTGGTGTTTTCCAGAATTTCGTTCTTCACCGAGGCGGCGTTGCGGCTCTTCCAGTCTAAGGTGTCCACACTCCATTTGATCATGGGTCCGTCGATGATGCT
>CAYLIT010000008.1:0-21746 GCA_964383835.1 uncultured Eubacteriales bacterium | reverse complement strand
ACGGTGGATCAGATCGTCAAGATCTATCAACTGCGTTCCAAGCTGGGCGGCCCCTACGGCATCATCCGGCAGACGGAATTTTTCGTCTACAGCGAAAAGGATCGTGAAGCATTGCGGCGGTGCCAGGAGCTGGGGCTTCGCTTCCCGGAGATCACCACCTGGATCCGCGCCAATAAAGAGGATTTCAAACTGGTCAAGGACTTAGGCATTCGTGAAACCGGCATTTTGGTGTCCTGCAGTGACTATCATATCTTCAAAAAGCTCAAGATGACCCGCCGGCAGGCGATGGATCAGTATCTTGCCACGGTAGCCCAAGCGTTCGAGGCGGGGGTTATGCCCCGTTGCCACCTTGAGGATATCACTCGGGCGGATTTCTACGGCTTTGTGGTTCCTTTTGTTAACGAGCTGATGAAGATGAGCCGGGATGCCAAGATCCCGGTGCGGATCCGCGCCTGCGATACCATGGGCTACGGCGTGCCGTACCCGGAGGTCACTCTGCCCCGCAGTGTGCCGGGCATCATTTACGGTCTGCAGACCTATTCCGACGTACCCAGTGAGCTGTTGGAGTGGCACGGCCATAATGATTTCTATTTAGCGGTGGCCAATGCCTCTACCGCCTGGCTGTATGGTGCCTCTGCCGTCAATTGTTCTCTGTTGGGTATCGGCGAGCGTACCGGCAACGTACCTCTGGAGGCCATGGTGATGCAGTATGCCTCTCTGCGTGGCTCCCTGGACGGTATGGATACCACCGTCATCACCGAGATCGCCGACTTTTTCAAGCACGAGATCGGCTATCAGATCCCGGTTATGACCCCCTTTATCGGGGATAACTTCAACGTGACCCGGGCAGGCATCCACGCCGACGGCCTGCTGAAGGACGAAGAGATCTACAATATTTTCGATACTAAAAAGATCTTAAACCGTCCCGCCTCGGTGCTGATCGGTAAGACCTCCGGTCTTGCGGGCATCGCCTATTGGATCAACGAGCATTATCAGTTGACCGACGAGGCGGCGGTGGATAAAAAGGATCCCCGGGTCATCGCCATGAAGGAATGGGTAGACCGGGAATACGCAGAAGGGCGGCAGACCAACCTGTCCACCCCCGAATTAGAGCATAAATGGGAGGAACTGAACCATGATCGAGCATAAGAATTATTCCCTGGCAGACCAGGTGTTTGAAAAATTAGAAACTGATATCTTAAGTGGAAAATATCCCCGTGGCGAACTGCTGACCGAAATGCGGCTGTGCCAGGAATTGGGTGTCAGCCGAACCCCCGTGCGTGAGGCTCTGCGCCGTCTGCAGCAGGAGCATATTCTGGAAGAAACCGGCAAGGGGATGAAGGTGCTGGGCATCACCCAAGAGGATCTAAGGGATATCATGGAGATCCGGCTCTGCATCGAAAGCATCGCCGCCGCCCGTGCGGCAGAGCGCATCACCGATGAAGAGCTGGCAGAATTGAAAGAAACTCTGGATCTTCAGGAATTTTACACCTCCCGCCAGGATTCCGACCATATCAAGGGGATGGACAGCAAATTTCATGAGCTGATCTATCGGTTTTCCGGCAGTACGGTGCTTTACGACACCCTTACCCCGCTCCATAAAAAGGTACAGCGTTATCGTCAGCTTTCAGTCGAAAACGATATTCGTGCCATCGCATCGGTAGAGGAGCATCGTGCGGTCTACGATGCCATCGCTTCCCACGACCCCAAAAAGGCGGCAGAAGAGATCTTAAAACACACCAAAAACGCCAAAAAGAACATTATAGGTGAATAAAATGGGACTGACTATTGCACAAAAAATCATCAAAAACCATCTTTTAAAAGGGGAACTGACCCCCGGTAGTGAGATCGCCCTGCGGATCGACCAGACCCTGACCCAGGATGCCACCGGCACCATGGCCTATCTGGAGTTTGAAACCATGGGGATCGATCGGGTACGCACCGAGCGGAGCGTGGCCTATATCGATCATAATACCCTGCAATGCGGCTTTGAGAATGCCGATGATCACCGCTTTATCCAATCCATTGCCAAAAAGCACGGCATTTATTTCTCCCGCCCCGGCAACGGTATCTGTCACCAGGTACATCTGGAGCGGTTCGGCATCCCCGGCAAGACCCTCATTGGTTCCGATAGCCACACCCCCACCGGGGGCGGTATCGGGATGCTGGCCATGGGTGCCGGTGGTCTGGACGTGGCCGTCGCCATGGGCGGCGGTGCCTACTATATCACCATGCCCAAAATGATGAAGGTAGAGCTGGTCGGCAAGCTGCGGGATTTCGTCACCGCCAAGGATATCAGCCTGGAGCTGTTGCGCCTGCTGTCTGTTAAGGGCGGTGTGGGCTATATTATCGAGTGGGGCGGCGAGGGGATCGCAACCCTTTCCGTTCCCGAGCGTGCTACCATCACCAATATGGGCACCGAGCTGGGTGCCACCACCTCTATTTTCCCCTCCGACGAGGTCACCAAGGCCTTTTTGGAGGCAGAGGGTCGGGCAGAGGCTTTCGTTCCCCTCACTTCCGATCCCGATGCGGTATACGACCGTATCATCACCATCGACCTTTCTGCTCTGGAGCCGTTGATCGCCTGTCCTCACAGCCCCGATCACGTGGTTCCCGTTTCCTCTCTCAAGGGCACCAAGGTGGATCAGGTCTGCATCGGGTCCTGCACCAATTCTTCGTTGCTGGATCTTTTAAAGGTGGCCGCCCTCTTAAAGGGCCGCACCGTATCTCCCGATGTCAGCCTCTCCATCTCGCCCGGGAGCAAGCAGGTGTTATCCATGCTGGCCGACTGCGGCGCTTTGACCGATATTTTAGCCAGCGGCGCCCGGGTATTGGAATGTGCCTGCGGCCCCTGCATCGGCATGGGCTTTTCCCCAAACTCCGGAGGGGTCAGCCTGCGTACCTTTAATCGTAATTTCGAGGGTCGCAGCGGTACCGCCGACGGCAAGGTCTATTTAGTGTCCCCCGAAACGGCGGTGGCCGCCGCTCTCACGGGGTATATCACCGATCCCACCTTGCTGGGCGAGGCTCCTAAGGTGGAGCTTCCCAAGCAGTTCAGGATTGACGACAGCGCCATTCTGCCCCCCGCCGCTCCCGGTGAGGAGGTGGAGATCCTGCGGGGCCCCAATATCAAAAAATTCCCCGATGCCAAGCCCCAGGGCGATACCCTCTCTGCCGAGCTGGTATTGAAGGTGGGGGATAATATCACCACCGACCATATCATGCCCGCAGGGGCAAAGATCCTGCCCTACCGCTCCAATATCCCCTATCTTTCTCAGTTCTGCTTTGGAGTCTGCGATCAGAGCTTCCCCGAGCGGGCCAAGGCGGCGGGAGAGAGCATTGTGGTAGGCGGCAGTAATTACGGCCAGGGCTCTTCCCGGGAGCATGCGGCCTTGGTACCCATGTACTTAGGGGTACGGGCTGTGGTCACCAAAAGCTTTGCCCGCATTCATATTGCCAACCTCATCAATGCCGGCATCATGCCCCTGACCTTTGCCGACCCTGCCGACTACGATAAAATCGACCAAGGCGATCACCTGCGGATCGAAGGGGTGTATGCAGGGATGGAAAGCGGCAAGATGACCCTTATCGACCAAACCAAGGGAGTTGAAATTCCCTTGCTCTGTAGCTTCACTGACCGGCAGAAGGCCATCCTCAAGGCAGGCAGTCTGCTGGCCCATACCAAAAAGGAGAGCGTATAATGGACTATATCAACCAAGCGGTAGAAAGCTTCCGTACTCTGCTCACCGAGCAATTGGCACGGCAGGAGCGGATTGCAACGGGCGGCGCCGCCAAGGATTTTACCAAATGTGAGAAGATCGTCGTCGGTATCTGCGACGGTGACGGCATCGGTCCCATCATCACCCGGGAGGCCGAGCGGGTACTACGCTTTTTGCTGGGGGACGAGATCAAGGCGGGGCGCATCGAACTGCGCACCGTTGAGGGGCTGACCTTAGAGGCCCGTCAAGCGGCGGGCAAGGCCATTCCCGACGAGACCCTGGCCGCCCTCAAGGAATGTGACGTCATTTTAAAAGGCCCCACCACTACCCCTCACGGCGGCACCCTGGAAAGCGCCAACGTCACCATGCGCCGGGAGTTGGATCTTTACGCCAACCTGCGCCCGGTCACCCTCCCCGAAGAAGGGATCGATTGGATCTTCTTTCGTGAAAACAGCGAGGGGGAATACGTGCTGGGCAGTCGGGGCGTGGAAATTCCCGAAAAGCTGGCGATGGATTTTAAGGTCACCACCGACGCCGGTACCCGCCGTATCGCCCGTGCCGCCTTTGAATACGCCAAAAATAACGGCAAAACCAACGTGGCTATTGTCACCAAGGCCAATATCATGAAAAAGACCGACGGCAACTTCAGCCGCATCTGCCACGAGATCGCCGCCGAATATCCCGGCATCACCGCTGAGGATTGGTATATCGATATTATGACGGCCAACCTGATCAACCCCGAGATCCGTGGGCGGTTCCAGGTCTTTCTGTTGCCCAACCTTTACGGCGATATCATCACTGATGAGGCGGCTCAGCTGCAGGGCGGTGTGGGTACCGCCGGCAGTGCCAACGTCGGCGATCAATACGCCATGTTCGAAGCCATCCACGGCTCCGCCCCCCGCCTCATCGAGCAGGGCTTAGGGGAGTACGCCAACCCCGCCAGCATTTTAAAGGCCGCCGCCATGCTGCTCCGCCACATCGCGCGAGCCGATGCCGCCGAGCGACTGGAGCGGGCGCTTACGATTTGCACCGCTCCCGATAGCAAAACGGTCGCCACCGGCTCTAAAGAAAATGCCACCTGCAAAGAGTTTGCCGACTACCTGATGCAAAATCTTTAAAAACTGGGGCGCTTTTTGCCCGCCCGATTCAAACCCTTTAATAAACCGAAGTGCCCGACGCGTGCCCTTCGATTTGTTAAAAATACGGGGCGCTTTTTGCCCGCCCGATTCAAAACCTTTAAAAAACCATCAAAAAAGTGGTAAAAAACGGCTGTTTTTTGCGAAAAAACAGCCGTTTTTTTATTGTTTCGTGTCACAAAATGTGCTATACTTGTCTCATATTAAGAGGTCGGTCGGCTTAAAACGTTTAAAAACGGAGGGGTCAGCGGCAGGCTTTGTATGCCGGCAGATCGACCGTTCGGATCATTTTTTAGCGAGGTGTACCATGAATTTAAAGGAATTAAAAAACAAGCTTTCCGAAGAATATCCGTATCGCATTGAGCTTCATGCTCATACCTTTCCTGCCAGCGGTTGCAGTGACGTGACTCCCCGGCAGATGGCGGAGATTTACCATTCCCTCGGCTACGACGGACTGGTGGTGACCAACCATTTTCAGTATAAAAAAGAGCGGGTAAAGGAAGAGTATATCGATGCCTTTTTCGCGGATCTTGAAGAAACCAAGCGGTTTGCAGAGCCCTTGGGGCTGAAAATCTATCTCGGCGTAGAGATTCGATTTACCGAAAATTCCAACGATTACCTGATCTTCGGTGTGAACCGCAAAATGTTAGAGGATATCTACGATTTACTGCCGTTGGGAATTGAAAATTTCCGCAAGAACTACCCCATGCCGGATAGCCTTTTTATTCAGGCGCACCCCAAGCGTGACGGCATTGAATTGGTGGACCCTGCCCTTTTGGATGGGGTAGAGGCGTATAACCTGCATCCCAGCCATAATTCCAGAGTAGGCCGGGCGGCAGTGTGGAGCCGCAAAAACGGACTTGATACCATCATCGCCGGTTCGGATTTTCACCATCAGAACCGGGGCGACGAGGGGCTTTGTGCTCTGCGTACAAAGCTCATGCCCGCCGATTGCTTTGAATTAGCGGCACTTATCAGAACCAAGGATTACCTTTTGGAGCTGGGATGCGGCGACCTGATGCTTGTATAATAGTCACGGCGATTGTATAACGATGCTTGTATAATAGTCACGGCGATTGTATAACAAAAAAGACCTGTTCATCAACGATGAGCAGGTCTTTGTATTTTTTGTAGGGTGGTTTGGAGAGAATGGTCGTTTCGTTATTGGTTGGATTGCAGATATTGGCGGGGGGTGGTGCCGTAAACCCGCTTGAAGCAACGGATCAGGTTGGTGCTTTCTCCCAAGCCGCAAAGCTCCGCCGCTTCTTGCTCGGTGCTACCCTCCAGCAGTAGCCGGGTGGCGTTTTTTAAGCGGCAGAGGGTGATATATTCCACCAGGGTATTGCCGGTATACTTTTTGAAGTTGGTCATCAGGGTGGTGCGGCCGATATATAAGTGCTGTGCCAGCTGCTCGGCGGTGATCTTTTCGGGGTAATGCTTTTCGATATAGGACAGGGCCTCGATGATATAAGCGGGGGTGGAGGCTGGGGGTCGTTCGGTGGCGGCGAAATCCCGGATATAAGAAAGCAGATAGAGGGTCAGCAGGCGTTTGCGGAAGGGCAGGGGCTCGTTATGGATCCGCAGAAAAAACTCCTTGCAAAGATCCCGTTGCTCGGGGGTGAGGGGCAGAATCTTGCCGTGATCGCCGAAGGCGGTCTGCACCGCCTCCCATTCGGGGAGCACCTCGGTGATGAATTCTTCGGAAAAGAGTAAAAACCAGCGCTTTTGGGAGCCGGCAGTATAGTGACGGGTACCGGGGCGGGTGAGCAACAGATAGTCTTTTTCGCCTTCCTCGGCTTGATTTTCCAAGAGGATCTTGGTATCGCCCGAAAGGATCAGAATGATCTCGTAGTATTCATGTTTATGAAAATCGGGGGTGGGGGTGAAGTAGCTTTCCCGGGCAACGGTGCAGATATCCTGCCATTCAAAGTCCGGGGTTTGGATCAAGGTTAATTCTTGCATGGGATCCCTCCTTTTCGGTTTTAGTATAGCAGGCAATTGAATGATTTACAACAAAAAATCCAAAAACACGGCTATAAATTGAAATAAATCAAAATAATATGAACGATATGTAAATAAAATTGAACGATACTCTATGGTTATCAGATCACTTCTGTCTTATAATGAAATAAAAAATAATGAAAGAGAGCTGAAAAATGGAAATGATGAAGGCCGCGATATTAACAGAAGCTGAAAAATTTGAAATTCAGCAGGTCGCAAAACCGAAGATCGAAGCAGAAGATGAGATCCTGGTACGGGTTTTGGTTTGCAGCATCTGCGGAACCGACGTGTCTTTTTATAAAAATCCCCAATCTAAATCCTATGGCAGTATGATCGGACGGATCCTCGGCCATGAGATCGTCGGCGAGGTGGTTGAGGTAGGAAAAGGGGTGACTCAATTTAAAAAGGGTGACCGTATTGTTTGCAATCCCAATTCCTTCTGTGATCGTTGCCCCACCTGCAAGCAGGGCTATCGAAACCATTGTGAAAATATGGAACTGATGGGGATCACGACCTCCGGCGGTTTTGCTGAATATACCAAAACAAAGGAGAGCCTGGCTTATCCCGTTGCTCTTGAAACCGAGATCAATCATGCGGCCTTTGCTGAACCGCTTTCCTGCGCTATGAACGGTTTTTCCCGGTTGGATATTACCCCGGGCGATACCTGCTGTGTCATCGGCTGTGGGCCCATCGGGTTGCTTTTTGCCCAAATGGCGCAAAAAAACGGCGCAAGAGTCGTTTGCCTGGAGATCAATCCCAACCGTCTTGCCAAGGCAAAGGAGCTGGGCTTTGATACCATCAAGCCGGAGGATCCGGAGCAGACGGTGGCGCTATTACGAAAGAAATGGGGCAGACGTGCCAATTATGTGATCGATGCCGCCGGTGGGCAGCTGCCCACTGCCATCCAGATCGCAGAGTTTTGCGGTAAGATCCTTTGCTTTGCTTCTCCCCGTCAGGTGGAGAACGCCAACCTGGGTCCTTTGCAAAGCAAGGAATTGACGGTGATGGGCTCCTTTATTATCAAGGATTCCATGAGCCGTGCCATTACTGCCATTGAAAACGGTTATCTGAACCTGGATCCGATCATTACCCATGAATTGCCCTTGGAGGAAATCAACGAGGGTATGCGTCTTTTGATGAGCGGAGCAGGAATGGAGATCATCTTAAAAATATAAATAAGGAGAAAAAGTGATGAGAGTTCTTTTAATTGGCGGTACCGGTGTGATCAGCACGGCAGTTGCCGCTTTAGCCCTCGAACGGGGGATGGAGGTCTACGTGTTGAACCGCGGCCTGCGCCCCGACAAATTGCAAAAAGGCTGTAAATCCATCGTTGTAGATTATCGCGGTGAGGAACAGCCCATTGTTGATGCCTTGGGCGATCTGGAGTTTGATGTTGTGGTGGACTTTTTGATCCAGGGCGTAGCGCCGATGGAGCGGGCGATCCGTCTGTTTTCAGGCAGAACCAAGCAGTATTTTTTGATCTCCTCCGGCACGGTCTATAAAAAACCGTTGGAGCAGTTTATCATCACCGAGGATGCGCCTCTTGGGAATATTCACAGTAAATACGCCCGCAATAAGATCGCGGCCGAAAAGACCCTGCGCGCCGCCATCGAAAAAGGATTTCCGGGCGTTATCATCCGTCCGTCGCTGACCTACGCGGATTTTAATGCGTTGATGGCCATCAACAGCCGCAAGGATCCTTATACCATCATCAATCGGATGCGTAAGGGTAAACCGGTGGTGGTGCACGGCGACGGGACCTCTCTTTGGACCATTACCCACAATACCGATTTTGCCAAAGGCCTGGTCGGCTTATTCGGTAATGAAAAGGCCGTTGGCGAAGCGTTTCATATTACCAGTGACGAGGTGCTGGATTGGAACAGGATCTATACCTTGCTTGCCAATGCGGCAGGGGTTGAGGCCAATCTGATTCATATTGCATCGGATCATATCGGTGAATTCCATCCCCCCTATCGGGAGAGCTTAGAGGGAGACCATGCTTGCTCGGCGGTGTTTGATAATTCCAAGATCAAGCGGTTTGTGCCCGATTTTGAATGTACGGTTTCCTTTGCGGAGGGTGCCAGACGGATGGTGGAATGGTATGATGCCGATCCTGCCGTGAGAGAAACGGTGGACGAGGAATGGGATGCCATGATCGACGAGTTGATTGCAAAATATCAAGGAAAGAATATATAAAAGGAGAACGCGTATGCCTGTAGGGAAAAGGATTTACTTAAAAAGAAAGATGCCCGACCCTAAGCTGGTAGAGGCATTCCGGGAACTGCCTGCCGCCAACGTGGCAGACTGTATGAACCGCCTTTGTGCCATGCATCCCCGCATCCGGCTGATCTCCAGCCCCAAAGCGCCGGCAACCACCGGTCCGGCTTATACCGTTAAGGTACGTGCAGGGGATAATCTTGCGTTGCACGCGGCGCTGACCTATTGCAACGAGGGGGACATGATCGTTGTTTCCAACGAAGAGGATGATAGTCGCGCCCTCATCGGTGAGGTCATGATGACCTATCTGAAGTATTGTAAAAAGGTTGCCGGTATCATTCTGGACGGCCCCATCCGGGATATGGATTCCCTTTCTCAGTGGGATTTCCCCATCTATTGCACCGGCTCTACCCCCGGCGGTCCTTTTAAAGAGGGGCCCGGTGAAGTGAACGTGCCTATTTCTTGCGGTGGGATTTTCGTCAATCCCGGCGATATTATTCTGGCAGATCGGGACGGTGTGATTGCCATTCCTCCCCGGGATGCAGAGGAGATCCTTGCGGCGGCACAGGATTATATGGCAAAGGACCGGGCAAAGGTACAGGCTGCCATTGAAGGCCGTGCGAACCGTGCTTGGGTAGACAAGGCTCTGGAGGAAAAGGGCTTTGAAATTATTGATGATGTTTATGAGGGTTAAACTATGACGTATTCAGTTGAAAAATTACTTCATTTCACCGAGCAGGTGATGCAAAAGGCCGGCCTTTCGGAAGAGGAGGCACGGATCTTTTCCGATAGCCTGATCAGCGCCGATATGAGAGGGGTATCCTCTCACGGTCTGACCCGTCTTTCTACCTATGCAAAGCGGGTAGAGGAGGGCCTGGTGGCCAATCACGTGGAGCCGGAGATCCTGCAGGACGGCGGTACCGTACTGCGGGTGGACGGCAAAAACGGCATGGGTGCTTACGTAGGTACCCGTGTTATGGAGCTGTGTATGCAGCGTGCCAAGGAGTCCGGCTCCGCTTTTGCCGCAGTGAGCGGCGGCAACCATTTCGGCTGTGCTTCCTATTTCGCTCTGCAGGCCGCCCGTGAGGGGATGATCGGCTTTGCCGTTGCCAACGGCCCTGCCGCTATCCCGCCCACCGGCGGTACCCAGCCTTTGCTGGGCACCAACCCTGTGGCGATCGCCATTCCTGCCGGGCGGTATGAGCCTTTGGTGCTGGATATGGCGACCAGTGCAGTCGCCCGCGGCAAGGTGGCTTTGGCTAAGAAAAACGGCACCTCTATTCCCGAAGGCTGGGGCCTGGACAGTAAGGGCCGTCCCACCACCGATCCCGCCGATATTTTAGACGGCGGCTCCATGCTCCCCATGGCAGGCGCCAAGGGCTACGGTATCGCTTTGATCGTAGAGATCCTTTGCAGTTGCCTTTCCGGCGCTCAGGATGGCCAGACCCTGGGCTCCTTCTATGACTTCAGCCGTACCCAGGAATCCGGTTATGCCTTCGGTGCCGTCGATATCGGCAAGATCATCGATATCGACCTCTTTAAGGCAAGTGTCGATCGCTTGTTCGACAGCATGAAGGCCTGCCCTAAGGCAGAGGGTGTGACAGAGATCAAGATCCCCGGCGAGATCGAGAACGAAAAGGCGGAAAAGACCTTGGGCGAGGGGATCACCTTATCTCCCGCCGTCTTGGAGGAACTGAAAAAGACCGCCGAGCATTACGACGTTGCTTTCCCGGAACGATAAAATTTTGATGATCGATTTGTCCTAAATGATCGTTTTGTCCATTGACTGATCGTTGGCAGATGATATAATTTTCAAAAAAGAATAGGAGTACGGATAAATGAAAGTAAACTTTGAACATATCATCGGCAAGATCAAGCCGATGCACGCCGTCAACGGTTCTCCGCTTCGCGGAGCGAGAACGGAAGCGTTTCACTATTTGCAGGAGGCGCATATTCCCTATAGCCGTATGCACGATATGGGGTTGGATGGCATGCGCCCCATGGTGGATATTCCCTGCATCTTCCCCGATTTTGAAAAGGACGAGACCGATCCTGCATCCTATGATTTCGTTTATACCGACATTCTGGTCAAAGGGTTGATAGAACACGGCTGCAGACCTTATTTCCGTTTGGGAGTCACCATTGAAAATGACGTTCGTTTATTAGGTGTTGAGCCGCGCCATATCAAGCCGCCCAAGGATTTTTCCAAGTGGGCAAGAATCTGCGAGCATATCGTCCGTCACTACAACGAGGGCTGGGCAGATGGGTTCCATTACGGCATCGAGCATTGGGATATCTGGAATGAACCGGAAAACGGCGTTCCCGGTGCACCTACCCGCAGAGCCAATCAATGCTGGTCGGGAACCAAGGAGGAGTTTTATGAACTCTATGCCGTTACCGCCAAGCATTTAAGAGCCTGTTTTGGCGATACCATCAAGATCGGCGGCTACGGCTGCTGCACTATGTACGGATATTTCCTGGATGAGGAGCTTCCCGAGCGTGCCGCAGGCGCCGCTGAGTACAGAATGGAATTCTTCCATGGATTTTTAAAGTACGTTAAAGAGCATGACGTACCCTTGGATTTCTTCTCCTGGCATTCCTATTGGGATTTTGAGCATAATCTTAAGATGCCGAAGATCTTCCGGGATGCTTTGGATTCCTATGGTTTTACCGAAACTCAAACGCATTATAATGAATGGAACGGCGCGTACGGCGTGGATAATTTCGATACCGCTCATGCCGCTGCTGCCAATGCGGCTCATATGCTTGCCATGCAGGATCTGCCGGTAGACATGATGATGTATTATAAGGCGAATTTTGTGCCGAGACCGATCTACGGTGCGATGTTTAACCCCATTACCGGCGACCCTGCCTGCACTTATTATTCCTTTAAAGCCTTTGGTGAGCTTTACGTTTTGGGTCAGCAGGCGGAATGTACCGTGGAGGAAGAGGGCGTTTACGCCGTTGCTGCCACCAACGGAACGGAAAAGGGCGTGATGATCGCCAATATCGGTGAGGATCAAACCATCAAGACCAATCTTGAGGGCTTTGAGGTTTATCTCATCGACCAAGATCATTGCCTGGAATTGGTGGATTGGAATTCTGAAGAATTCCTGCTCCCCAAAGATCAGGTAGTCTATCTGAAGAAGTAATTAAAACGGAGAAGAATTTCGGTTCTTCTCCGTTTTTAATTGACACGATTTGAAACTTATATTATAATGAAAATAATTCCATGAAAAGAGGTAAAAAAATGGCTAATTCTATGAATTATTCCTATGAGCAGTTGAAGAAATTCTGCGACGATGCTTTTGAAAAGTTTGGTTTTAATAAAGAGGATGCCGGCATTATCACCGACGTTCTGCTGTTGGCGGATCTCTACGGCATTGATTCTCACGGTACTCAGCGTCTGGTGCGCTATCACAAGGACATTGCCAAGGGCTTGATCAAGGTTGAAGCAGAGCCCGAGGTGGTATTTGAGACGCCCGTTTCTGCAGTCATCGACGCCCACGACGGTATGGGTCAGGTAGTGGGTCATAAGGCGATGCAGATGGCCATCGAGAAGGCCAAAAAGACCGGTATCGCCATCGTTTCCGTCCGTAATTCCACCCATTACGGCATCGCCGGCTACTATTCCAAGATGGCTTGCGACGAAGGGTTGATCGGTATTTCCACCACCAACACCACCGCCATCATGGTTCCCACCTACGGCCGTCAGGCGATGCTGGGCTCCAACCCCATTGCCATCGCCTTCCCCGCAGAGCCTGTTCCCTTCTTCTTTGATGCTTCTACCACCGTGGTGACCCGCGGTAAGTTAGAGGTTTACAACAAGCTGGATAAGCCCCTCCACGACGGCTGGGCCATCGACTCCACCGGTAACGAGTCCACCGATGCGGCAAGAGTTCTGGGCTGTATCATCAACAAAGAGGGCGGCGGTATTCTGCCCCTGGGCGGTTCCGTAGAGGACAGCGGCAGCCATAAGGGCTACGGCTGGGGTATGGTGGCAGAGCTGTTCAGCTCCATCATTTCTTTGGGTACCACCTCCGATAAGACCAACGTGGGCGGCAAGGGCGGTATCTGCCACGGCTTTATGGTCATTGATCCCAAGATCTTCGGCGATGCCGACGCCATCAAGGCGCATCTTTCCGCTTATCTCAATGAGCTGCGTAACTCCCCCAAGGCGGAGGGTCGCGAGCGGATCTACACCCACGGTGAGAAGGAGATCGAGGCCGTTGCCGACCGCATGAAGAACGGCATCAATATCAATATCAACACCGTTGCCGAAATGCGTGATCTGGCCCAGTTCCTGGGCATGGACATCGCCGCATATCTCGGCGAAGAGGCGCTTACCATTAAGGGTAAGGAAAGCCTGTATAAATAAAAAACAGATCCCGCAATGCTGATGCATTGCGGGATCGATTTTATTTTACGGTCAATACGATCTTGCCGACGCTTTCGCCCCGTGCCATCACGGCCTGGGCCTCTTCGGCCTCGGTGATGGGGAAGGTCTTATAAATGGTGGGCTTGACTTCGCCTGCTTCGATCTTCGGCCAGACGTTTTTGACCAGCTCGGAGAGGATGTAGGCTTTCATGTCGGGGGTGCGGGAGCGTAAGGTAGAACCGATGATCCGCACGTTACGGACGTAGATATTCTTCAGGTCGATCTCGGTCTTGGTGCCTGCCAAGGCGGCGATCATGATCCAGCGGGCGCCGTGGGTCAGGTAGGGAAGGCAATCGCCCATGGGGGCACCGCCCAGGCAGTCGATGGTCACGTCCACGCTGTGACCGGCTTCTAATTCTTCCTTGAGCACGTCGGCGGTCTTCTCACGGGCAAAGTTGATGATGCGGTCTGCCTTCAGATGGGCGATGGCTTTTTCCTTTTCATCGTCCAAGACGGAGGTGATGACCCTGGCACCAAAGGCCTTGGCCATGGGGATGATGACGCTGGCCAGACCGCTGGCACCCGCGTGCATCAGCAGGGTGTTGCCTTCTTTTAAACCACCCTCGATAAAGAGGTTGAGATAAGCGGTAGCAAAGGCCTCGGGCAGAGCCGCCGCCTCCACCATGGAGCAGCCCTCGGGAACGGGCATCAGCATATCGTAGCGTACCGCCACGGCTTCGGCATAACCGCCGCCGCCCAACAGGGCGCAGACCTTATCGCCGATCTTCCAATCGGACTTTTCCTTGGCCTCTTCACCCATTTCGGTGATGACGCCTGCGATCTCCAGACCCATCCATTCGGGGCATCCCGGGGGAGGGGGATAATCTCCCGCTCTTTGCATGAGATCGGCGCGGTTGAGTGCCGCCGCATGGATCTCTACCAATACTTCATCTGCCTTGATAACGGGATCGGGTACGTCGCTCCAAATCAAAGATTGATCCTTTTGTACTAAAATTGCTTTCATTTTCTATCTCCTAAACATTTTAATATGGTTTTATATAAGGTTAATTCATAATCCGGGGTAAAGGGGTTTTGTTTTTCGCCCCGCACGTAGGCGGCAAATCCTTCCATCATCGCATCGTAGCGATCTATCGGAGCACATTCGCTGTAAAGACCCTCCTCATGCCAGGGCTTGGTGACGGTAGATTCCGTCCGCCCGGTGATCAAAAGAGGGCCATCCACGTATTTTTCAAAGGGCCTCAGCTCCACGGTCTTTTCGGTACCGCATACCACCAACTGTCGGCGCAGGAATCCGCCCCGCTCGGTGGCGGTGGTTTTGGCAAAGGAGATCCCCTTTTCGTATTCAAAGGCCGCCATTCCGAAATCGGCACCCTTATTTAAGGGGATGATATTTTTGGGTTCCCCTTGGAGCAGCAGGATCAGGTCTACCAAATGGCACCCTAAGAAAAACATCATCCCACCGGGCAGGGTATTTAAAAATCGGTGGGTTTCAGGGGGATGCCAGCAGTTCATCTGCGCCTCCACATAGAGGATCTCTCCCAGCTTTCCTTGCTTGGCGTCCTCCAAAAGTTCCTGCACGTAGGGGTTGTAGCGATACATATATCCGGTGTGAAAGACGAGATTATTTTTCTTGACCGTTGCGATCAATTCTTCAAAATCCGCAAGCACGGCTCCGCCGGGCTTTTCCATGTGGATATGCTTGCCGGCTTTGGCGGCCATCAGGGCGTATTTGGTTAGATAAATTTCGTCGGTTTCCACCGCAACGGCTTGGATGGTGTGGTCGGTTAAGATTTCATCCACCGTCATCTCACGGTAGCCTTCAAAACGATACATTTTTTGAGGAAGCCGTTCCCGCTCCCGCTCCGGCAGGGCATAGCCGACCACCTCGAACAGATCGTTTTGCTTGGTGATGCTTTGCCAGATGTTTGCTCCGTGGCTATGTTCATTAATACCGATCTGTGCGATCCGAATTTTTTTCATTTTATTTCCTCCAGTCGAACTGCACCACCGAGGGGAAATCCTTATCATGCACCAAGCGGTCAAAGACAGCGACGCACTCCTCGGGGGAATGAGTTTCGTCGATCAGGTCTTTGAAATTCAGCCGTCCGGCGGCAAGCAGCTTTAAAAGTGCTTCACGGTCATCCTTTTCGGTGAACCAGCCGGGGGCGGAATCGCGAACGGGACGGGCCCCGGTATGGGCGCCGATCAAGGTGATGCCGGGGCCGTGGACCTTGCGGTAGTAGTCCACCGTAAAGTTTTTATCACGGGTGCATCCCAAGAGGGCGACCCGACCGTACCGCGCCATGCAGTCCAGAACCTCGTTGAGGGCTTCGCCCGCACCGGTCACCTCAATGGCAACCTTGACGCCGTCGGTCAGCCGCAATACCTCTGCGGTGAAGTCGGGGGCAAAGGGATCGAGGGCGTAGTCTGCGCCGAGCTGCAGGGCCTTTTCCCGACGGACGGGATTGGGATCGGCGGCAATGATGGGTACGGCACCTGCGGTTTTGAGCAATTGCACCCCGATCAAGCCTAATACGCCAAGCCCCATCACCATGGCGGATTCTCCGATCTCCAGCCGTGTTTTGCGCATTGCCGCCAGCGGGAAGGTGGCGATATGGCAGAGGGCGGCTTCTTCATAGGAAACACCTTCCGGAATGAGGGTCATCTGCTCGGCGGGGAGGCAGTTGATGGATTTATGCTTGCTCCAGCTCATGCAAACGCGGTCACCGGGGACAATGCCCTCTACGCCTTCGCCTACCTCCAGCACCTCACCGGCGCTGCTGTAGCCGGTCATACGGGGGAACTTCACCTTTGCTTCAGCCTTCACGCTGGTGTTGGCATCGCCGGTCAGATTGGCGCGCTCGGTACCGTTGCTGATGGTGGTGACGACGGTGCGTACCCGTACCTCGCCCGCCTTGGGGGCGGGATCGTCGATGTTCAAAAATTCCGTCACACAGGGTGCGGTAAAAATAATTTGCTTGTTCATGATCATTTTCCCTTTTTCATATCCTCGTACGTTTTCTTGGACATGACGTTCCGCCCGCCATCGATCAGAATGCCGCTGCCGGTGACAAAGGCGGCCTTATCGGAGGCAAGGTACAGGATCATGTCTACGATCTCTTGGGTTTCGGCGGCACGTCCCATCAGGGTGGACATCTTGGCCATGGCCTCGCGGGTCATGACGGGGCCGGGGGCAACGTAGCAGGCACGGACGTTATACCGGGCGCCGTACTGGGCGATGCTCTTGGTGACGCCGTTCATCAAGGCGCTTTTGGAGGCGGCATAGGCCACGTTGTTTGAACTTCCCTCTACACCGGTGATGGAGCCTAAAAAGATGATGACACCGCTTTGCTGCTCCGCCATCTGCTGCAGGGCGGCTTTGGCGGCATAGACTGCGCCCTTCAGGTTGAGGTCAATGCCGAATTCAAAGGTGGAGATGTCTTGATCCTTCCATTCGGTGTGATCATTCAGCATTCGGCACTCGGCACCGCCTGCGCAGGGCAGGCAGATATCGAGACTGCCGAAGGCCTCTACGGTCTTATCCTTGGCGGCAACCACCTCTTCGTACTTGGTGACGTCGGTCTTGATGCCGATGGCCTTACCGCCTGCGGCGGTGATCTCCGCTACCGCGGCATCTAATGCCTCTTGATTGATATCTACCAGGGCAATATTTGCGCCCTCCTTGGCAAAGCATTTGCCCGAAAGCAGCCCGATGCCCGCACCGCCGCCGGTGATAAATACGGTTTTGTTTTGAAACATAGTAATTACCTCGTTTTTTGAAATTATATTACAGTACGTGTAAAATCAACGGTCTTAAAAGTCGATCTCGTTGTGAACCAGCTTCATGGTACGCAGCAGCGGCTGGGCCTTGGTGGAGAGGGCGTCGTGCTCGTAAACGCAGAGCGCCATGCAGCAGCCGAGGGTGGTGCCCAGGCGGCGATGCAGGGTACAGGTGCCGCCCGAAAGGAACAGAAACGGAGCACCCAGCTCTCTTTTTAAAAGATCGGTGATGCGAAGATTCTCGAGCTGCTCCTCCATGGTGGAGGCACCGGTAACGATCTTGCTGATGTCGGCACCGCGGCGGATGTGCTCCCTTGCGATCTCCAGCACCCGCTCGGCGGGGGTGAATTTGAGGACGTGGGAGGACATCAATACCTCCGCACCCTTGCCGTGCAGGGTGTCGATCAATTCCATCTGCTTGCGGATGGCTTCGGGGTCGTCGGTCAGCTCCTCGGGATGCCTGCAGAAGGTATCACCCATCACGTCGCAGAGGGTGGCTCCGCATTCGGCGAGGGTAATCAATCCCTCCGCCAGCTCTTCGTCGGTTTTACCCTGATTGAAGCGGCTGCGGTAGTTGGTGACGTAGCAGGGCTTTCCGTTCATCTCCTTCAGGAGCCTTTCATAAACCTCGGGGGTGTGGTATTCAAGCTTCATCGACTCCACCTGCAGGCCGTAGGCGTCGGCACTGTAGCAGTTGGCATTGCGGATCCGCCCGACGGTTACCTCGGGGGTCTCGCATTGAAGCATGACGGTTAATAAGGGATGGGTTGCGTTTGCAAACGTTTTGCTCATTTTTTTGCCTCCTCTTGACGCATTGGTTATATATTTAAATTATAAAAGATTGCAATTCTTTAAAAAAGATGATATGATACTAAAAATAGAAACTATTCTACTGCGGAGGGAACGATGGAGGCAATCAATTTCTCGCTGACCACCTTGGTTTGCAATAATTATATTGTCGATGGTTTTTTGGAGGAGGATTTTACCCATCTGCCCCGTCCGTATTATACCGTCTGCTACGTATTGCGGGGGAAGCTTTCCTGCATGATCGGGAAGCGGGAGGTGATCGGCAGACCCGGGGATGTATTGTTTTTTCCGTACCATTTAAAATATGTACTGCGGTGGCTTGGCGAGCCGGATACCGCTGTTTATTCCATTCATTTTTTGCTGCCGCCCATGGCGGATCCCTTTACGGGGAAAGAAGTCCCCTTGCAGCGTATGAACGGCAAGGGTATGGAAAAGGAATTCGAATATATTTATTTGCATCATAAGGATCGGGAGCAAAGTTTTTATGTTTTAAGTATGTTTTACGGGCTTTGCCATCGCATCTATACCCGCCTGCAGCAGGAGGAAGCGCTCCCGCAGGATGAGCGGATCCGTATGGCGGTGGACTACATCAATCTTCATTATACGGAAGCCTTTACGGTGGAAAAGCTGGCGGCATTGAGCTACATGAGTCCCTCCCGCTTTTATTACTGCTTCAAAAAAGAAATGGGGCAAACCCCTGTTGAGTATAAAAATCATCTTTGTATCCGCCGTGCGGCGGCCTTGCTTTTGGTAGACCCTCACCGCTCGGTGGAGCAGATCAGCAGTGAGGTGGGCTTTTCTTCCGCCACCTATTTGCGCCGCCTTTTTAAGAGAACCTACGACTATACCCCGCAGGAATACCGCAAGGCGATGCGTTCGGAGTTTTAGGCTTGAAAAAAACGGCGGGCTGTGGTATCATTATTATAATGTACGAAAAGGAGGCCGCCCAATGGCTTTGCAGGAATCCGGCGAAATGTATCTGGAGACGATCTACGTCTTGTCTAAGAAAAGTAAAAACGTTCACTCCATCGACGTGGGGGAATATATGGGCTATTCCAAGCCCAGTGTCAGCCGTGCTATCGGGCTTTTGAAAAAGGGTGGGTACGTGCTGATGGATAAGGACGGGACCCTGACCCTCACCGAAGAGGGAATCGCCCTTGCTGAAAAGATCTACGAGCGGCATACCCTGATTACCGAGTTTTTGATCCGGTTGGGGGTGGACCCGGAAATCGCATCGGAGGATGCGTGCAAAATCGAGCATGATATCAGCGATGCTTCTTTTGAGGCGATCAAAAAGTATGCCCAAAAATAAGCCAATGCCGCCCATCGGGCGGCATTTTTTGCAGGAGGAGTTTATGTTTTCTACTGATTTTATTGCAGCGACCAAGGAGCTCAGTACCTATACCGATCACATGGCGGCGCCTTATTTGCGCCGCACCTTTAAGGTAGAAAAATAACTTTGCTCTGCTGCCGTCACCATCTGTGGTTTGGGGTTTTATCGGCTGTTTATCAACGGAACAGAAATCACAAAGGGGCTTTTGGCACCGTATCTTTCAATTCCGATGATCTGTTATATTATGATCGTTATGATATTGCCGATCTGCCGGAAGAGGGGAAAAATGTGATTGGTATCCTGTTGGGCAATGGCATCCTCAATGCACCCGGCGGTGGGGTCTGGGATTTTGATAAAGCGTCTTATCGCAGCGCACCTAAGGTGGCGCTGGCGTTGGAGCTGGAATATGAGGGCAAGAAAGAGGTCATTACCGCCGCTTCTTTTACCTATTTCGGGATGCGCTATTGCTTGGTCAGCGGCATCACCAAGGAGCAGGCAACAGAGGAGCTCATGACCTTTGAGGTCCTGTCCTCCGATCTGAAGGTGCTGGAGGAGGATTGCACCGCTTTGTTTGAGTCCTTTAAGGTGCCCGAGGAATCAGAGGGAAAACCCGGCTCTTTTTTGTGTAATATTTCTTTCAAAAAACGATTATTGTCATCCACGGTAAAAAAGCTTTTTTAAGACCGTCCCTCTTTTATCTCATTATGTATTCGGTGAAAGCTTCCACTCCTTCTGATAGGCAATCGACATTGTATGATCTTCACCAAAATGAATGGGAAGCCAAATATAGGAACAATGCAAAAAGCTGTGCATATAATTGTGGCGTTCCGCCATGTGGATATAACAATCCTTTCGACCCTCAACCTGAAATATAGCCGTTGTTTGCGTACAAAACGTCGTTTGTTCTATATCTTCCACGCAGGGGTCGCCCATATCCTCCCATTCGCCAAGGAGAGAGCGGCTACGAAAATATTTTGCCTGATTATATTCCCAACCTGTAAGTCCTGAAGTGATCATATAATAATATCCGTCTCTGTATGTAACGGCAGGAGCCTCGCGCCGAAATGCGGCATCAATGCGTCGATATTCGGAAGTGCAGGCGAGATAGTCCTCTGTCAGCTTGACAACGTACAGGCATCGGTTACGCTCCCCATTTTCCTTGCTGATATGACGATCGTAAACAAAATAGGCGCTGCCATCCAGATCCTTGTATAGCGTGCAGTCTCTCACCACTCCGTTATCGTCTATCGGACGTGTCGTTCCAAGCCAACGGTATTGACCGTTGACCGTATCACAAACAGCCACGCCTGCTTCTCCTTTTCCCTTTGCAAAACCGTGCTGTCCCGGATAACTGACATAATGGCACCACAAAACATATTGCTTGGTTTTTTCGTTATAGATGATCTTGGGACGCTCAAAGCGCATCGGTGCATAAAGCTCGCTTTCAGGATCATCGGAGCAAGCGAGAATGACACCCTCATACCTCCAGTGATAGAGATCGTCTGATTCATACATGACCACACCCACGGTTCCAACACCGCCATGAAGAAGTCCGTCTTTTTTATTCAACGGAAGATCACGCAAGGCTTGTCCGTACCAGTGATATTTACCATCGGCATAGATGATGCCGCCGTCGCTTGCATTGATTATATTTCCATCGGTATCGTGCCAATCGACAAAGTCGCAAAAATTGCCGTGTATCCATTTTTCCATACTCTGTTTCCATCCTTCTGCTCTGTGTGATATTGATATCTATATTATAAATTATATTGGTCGAGTTGTCATGGCTTAAACCTTTCTTCAACGTTGGATAGCTTTCTTTTATCATACCACAAAAAGCACCATCTTTCAATAGACATTTGTAAACAGCGGTCAATTAGGCAAATCCAATGTTAAAATCCCACTAAATCCTTGATATATAAGGGATTTAGAATACAAAAAGACCTTGCATCTAAACCGTAGTGGTTCGGATTACAAGGTCTTTTCAGATGGAGCTGCTAACCAGATTTGAAGTGGTGACCGCTTTATTCGCCTTAGGCGAAAAGCAGAAGATTTAAATGTGGGCTTACGCCCGGGAACAGAGATATTAGAAAGACGGAAACCTCTGTTTGGAGCGTGGTGTGCAGCATGGCAATAGATTTTTTCGTCGGCCGCCGCAAAAAACGCAGGGAATACTTTGTGTGTTCCCGAGGCTTTTGGTGGTGGCTGGCGGGAAAAGATATGTCATGATGGGCGCCTAAGCTTCAAAGCAGAGGTTTCAAATAAAAAAGAAAAACCGCCCCGATTGGGACGATTCATCTTATTTGGAGCTGCTAGCCAGATTTGAACTGGCGACCTCATCCTTACCAAGGATG
>CAYLIT010000007.1:11736-22619 GCA_964383835.1 uncultured Eubacteriales bacterium | reverse complement strand
CAGATTATACCCTATTTCATCTCCTCACATCCCGGATGTACCGAGGAGGATATGGTAGACGCGGTTTATGAGATCACGACCGGCGTTGCCAAGACCAAGATCGACCACGTTCTGATCAGCGAGAATAACTTAAAGGCGGTAGACGAAAGCTTTGAATATCTTCCCGTTGAGGATTCCGCCAACGAGATCCCTTCGGACCATGAAGGTATTTATCTTGAGCTGGAGGGCCTGGAAAACAATCGCCACGGCGTGATCTGTGGCAGTAATTCCGGTTCTGTTCGCTATTCTGTAGCGGAAGGCTTTGTTTCCGACGGCGCGGATCACGGCGCGTTGATCGGCCGGAACCTCGGGGCTACGGAAGCCTTGTATTACGCCGAGAGCGATGCGCCCCCCTTTGGTTTGACGGTGGGATCCAACGAGGCAACCGCCATGACCGATCCTGTTGCCACGGCCTGCGCCTTGGACGGACGCTTTACCGTTGAAGCAGGCGCCCTTGCGCTGTTGCAGAACGGGGAAGAGCCGGTCTGTCTGACCGCAGAGGGGATCCATGAATTTCATCAATACGGCGAAGCCGAATCGGTCGCGCCTACCTGTACCGAAGCGGGCTATACCGCCAAGACCTGTGCCACCTGCGGCTATCAGCAACGCACCGCAGGGGAGGCCTCTACCGGTCATCAGTACGGCGGGATCGCGCCTTCCGATGAATTGTATCACCAAACGGTCTGCAGCTCTTGCGGCGATATCGAATATGCAACGCATACTTATTCCGCAACCTATGTGGAGGCTGCTTGCGGTACCCACGGCGCCACCCGCTATACCTGTGCCTGCGGTTACGGCTACGACGTGGTGGGCGATGATGCCAAGAGCCACGTCTGGAGCGGTAGTGTTCAGAAGGACGAGACCGCCCATCTGTTAACCTGTGCCCGGGATGTAAGCCATACGCTGGAAAGGGACCATACCTTCACCGCCGCTGAGGTGGAGGCTACCTGTGAGGAGCCCGGCGGCAAGATCTATACCTGCGCCTGCGGCTATGGGTACTTTGCGGCTGAAGGGGAGCCCAAGGGGCATCAGTACGGCGGTTGGGCAGAGCTGGATGCCAAACGGCATCAGGCGGTTTGCGAGCTTGACACAAACCACGTGACCGCCGCCCCCCATGAAATGGAGGCCGGTGCCGTCACGGACCCCACCTGCGAGATGCAGGGCTATACCGTGTATACCTGTAAGGATTGCGGTTATACCGAAGATCGGGATCTTGTGGACGCCTTGGGTCACGAATACGTCTATGACGCCGAGGCAAAAGCCTATAGCTGCCATTGCGGCGGGGTGTATACCCCCACCGGCGATCTGAACGGTGACGGCGCGGCAGATACTGCCGATGCCATCCTGGTCCTGCGCCGGGTCAGCGGCTGGAAGGGTGAGATTCCCGACTGCGCCGCCGATCTCAACTGCGACGGGCAGATCCGTGTCTTTGACGCCGTACTGTTCCTGCAGATGTTGAATAAATAAAAATTGCCGCAGACCGGTGGTCTGCGGCAATTTTTTGATGCTTTAAAACAACTGCGAAAGTCTGATGGCGGTGGATTCCTCCAGGGCTTTGGCGGTCTTGTTCACCAGCTCCTCCTCCGGGCCCTCCACCAGGATGCGGATATACGGTTCGGTGCCGGAGGGACGCACCAGAATGCGCCCGTGCCCCGAGAAGGAATTTTCTGCCTTTTCCACATCCTTCAGGAAGACCTCGTCGGCCATCAGCTTGCGCTTTTGCAGATCGTCGGCGTTGACGTTGATCAGCACCTGGGGATAGGTGTGGAAGATATCGCAGACCTGTTCACCGGTCAGCCCCAGGGCCTTCATGGCGCAAAGGAGCATGATGGCGGTCAACTGACCGTCGCCGGTGGTGGCCTTCTCCAAAAAGATGATGTGACCGCTGTGCTCGCCGCCCAGGATGAAATCCCGCTCCAGCATCTCCTCCAGCACGTAGCGGTCACCCACCTTGGTGGTGGGCACGTTGATGCCGCTGTGGTTCAGCTTTTCGATCAGCCCCAGGTTGGACATGACGGTGGCCACCAGGGTATTCTGCTTCAGCCGTCCCTGTTCCTTGAGGTACAGGGCCAGAGCCGCCAAGATCTTATCGCCGTCGATCAGCCGGCCGGTACGGTCGCAAGCCAGGCAACGGTCGGCATCGCCGTCAAAGGCAAAGCCGATGTCCGCTTCCTCCTTCTGTACCAGCGCCGCCAGCTCCTCCATGTGCATGGAGCCGCAGTTTTCGTTAATGTTGATGCCGTTGGGCTTGTCGTGATAAATACAGGCGTCCACCCCCAGTTCCTCAAAGATGCGGTGGGCGGTCTCGCTGGCGGCGCCGTTGGCGCAGTCCAGTACCACCTTAAAGGCGCGCAGATCCTCTTCACAGGCCTGCTTCACGTGCTCGCAGTAAAAATCCTTGGCCTTCAGATTGTAACTCAGGCTACCGGGCCGCTCTGCCGGCTGGATCTCAAAGGGATCCATCAGCGCTTCGATTGCATCCTCCTTTTCATCCGGCAGCTTGATGCCACCGCGGGTCAGGATCTTGATGCCGTTGTATTGATGGGGGTTGTGAGAGGCGGTGATCATCACCCCTGCCGTGGCGCCCATCCGGTCGATCAGAAAGGCCAGCGCCGGGGTGGGCAAAATACCGATGTGCTCCACGTTGCATCCGGAATAGGTAAAGCCGGAGATCAGCGAGCCCATCAGCATATCCTTGGACCCCCGGGTATCACTGCCGATGATGACCTTGCAGTTGATGTTGTCTTTCTTCAAAAGATAGCCGCAGGCGGCGCCGCAGCGGAACGCCAGATCCGGCGTCAGTGCCTTGTTCACCACACCGCGAATGCCGTCTGTTCCAAAATATCTTCCCATAATAAAGTCCTCCTTTATTCTACAGTTACACTTTTTGCTAAATTGCGTGGTTGATCCACGTCGTTTCCACGTTCGGTTGCCGTATAATAGGCCAAAAGCTGGGTCAGCACCGCACCCGGTATGGGAGCCAAAAGATCGGGGCAGAGGGGCAGCTCCAGCCGATGGTCGGCGATCCCTGCGGTGTCGATGTCCGGGTAGGTGATGCAAAGCACCTCGGCGCCCCGGGCGCGCACCTCCCGGATGTTGGCGGCGGATTTCAGAACCCGCTCCCGGTCGGTCATCAACGCTATAACGGGGGTCCCTGGCTCGATCAGGGATATGGTGCCGTGCTTCAGCTCTCCGGCGGCGTAGGCTTCGCTGTGAATATAAGAGATCTCCTTTAATTTTAAAGACCCCTCGCACCCTAAATAATAGTCCTGACCCCGTCCGATGAAAAAGAGATGCTCCGCATTCTTGATGCGCAGGGCCGCCTGCCTGTAGGCCTCCTCCTGCGCCAGCGCTTCGCTGACGTAGTGGGGGAGCCGCTCCAATTCGGCGCATATTTGCGCGAATTCGGCAGGGGAGAGCCGTTTTTGAGCCAACCGCAGGGCCAGCAGATAAAGCAGGGTCACCTGGCAGGTGTAGGCCTTGGTGGTGGCCACGCTGATCTCCGGCCCGGCGGCGGTATAAAGGGTCTTGTCGGCCTCCCGGGCCAGGGTACTGCCCCATACGTTGACGATTCCTAAGGTGGGGACGCCCCGCTCCTTGGCCAGCCGCAGGGCGGCCAGGGAATCGGCAGTCTCTCCCGATTGGGAGATGACCAAGATCAGGTCGTCCTTGGTCAAAATGGGGTCGCGGTAGCGGAACTCACTGGCCTGCTCCACCTCCACCGGCAGACGGGCCAGCTTTTCGATGACGTATTTCCCCATCAAGCCCGCGTGATAGGCCGATCCGCAGGCCACGATCCGCAGGGTGCCCTTGATGGAAAGCTCCTCTCCCAGCTCCTCCAATAAAACACCGTTTCGGTAGTACTGACCCACGGTATTTTTGATAGCCTCCGGCTGCTCGGCGATCTCCTTGGCCATAAAGTGCGGATAGCCGCCCTTTTGGGCACTTTGCTCATCCCAATCGGCGGTGCGGAGCGGTTTTTCAAAGGGGTGCCCCGCCCGGTCGAAAAAGGTGACCCGCTCTGCGGTTAGAAGAGCCAGCTCCCCCTCCTCCATCAGCCAATAGTCCCGAGTGTACTCCAGGATCGCCGGGATATCCGAGGCAATGAGGCTTTCGTTTGTTCCCCGGCCGATGACCAGCGGACTGTCCTTTCGCAGGGCATAAAGCTCCCGGGGGCGGTCCTCAAAAAGGATCCCTAAAGCATAGGAGCCCTCCAGCTCGGAGACGGCTTGACGGATGGCCTTTTGCGGATCTCCGTCGTAAAGATGGTCGATCTGCATCGCGATCAGCTCCGTATCGGTATCGCTGACGGGGAAGTGCCCTTCCTTGGCCAGCGCCTGCCGTAGCTCCTGCTCGTTTTCGATGATGCCGTTGTGCACCAGAACGACCTTTCCGCTGCGGTGGGGGTGGGCATTCACGTCCTCCGGCGCGCCGTGGGTGGCCCAACGGGTGTGGCCGATCCCAACGTCGGCTCCGGCGGTATTTTTTTGTGCCACCTGCGCCTCCAGCGCCGCGACTTTTCCGTGTGTTTTATAGATCGCAACGTCGCCGTTCCGCATCAGCGCGATGCCCGCCGAGTCGTAGCCCCGGTACTCTAATTTTTTCAACCCGCCGAGCAGTACCTCTGCGGTATTCCGCCCTCCCGCATATCCGATGATCCCGCACATAATTTTACGTTCCTTTCATTTTTGAGTTTATAATAGTTTACGGCGCAGAGGGCAAAAAAATTAGGCCTTTCGTTAAAACAACGAAAGACCGTTAGAATTTCTGTAAAAAGGGTATAGGAACCCCATTAAAAAAGGAACGTTTCCGCTGCACCGGGCAGCACATGATCACTTGAAAAGTATTATATAGCATAGGAATATGTTTGTCAAGAGGGCTGAAAAAATACACAAAAATCCAAATTTGTTTTTGGTCGAATTTCACAAAACCTTTCAAAACCGATAAAAATGTTTTAAAATCCCGCAAGGTCTTATTGACTTTTTTGTCATCTTAAAATATAATAACATTAATGTATCATCGGTGAATTATGTTCAAAGCGTAGTTTTGCGTTTGTTTTTTCGCTGATCGACATTCTGACAGGAGGTTGTAAGAATGATGAAAATGAAGAAGTTAGCTGCTGCCCTGCTGACTGTGGTGATGCTGGTATCCATGCTGTCCTGCATGGTGCTGGGTGCATCTGCCGCGGTGATCGAAGAGCTGGGCGGCCCGGTATCCATCGAGAAGGCTCCCACCACCGGTATTGTGGTAGGGGGCAAGGCCCTGCCCAACGGGATCCTGGTCGTTGATGACGATTGGGTAGAGTGTGAGCCGGGCGACCGGGTCCGCATCAAGCTGGGCGGCGGTGTTTATACTGCTGAGTACGGCACCACCGCATTTGCCGATCTGTCGAGTGCGGCCGCTGTTATCCAGTCTAACTACACCGTTTACATGGCAGCCGGTCTTTATACGGCTTCTACCGCCATGCCCGGTTGTACCAACGTAAAGATCTACGGTCCCTGGGCCGGTGTCGATCCCAACGATGCAAGCGATATCGCGCTGCCCAACGCAGCCCGTCCCGCCGCTGACGTTGCCGATACCGCACAGGTCTCCGAAAATCCCGAACTGTATAACGAAGCGGTCGTTTTCGGCTCCATCAACGTGAACTCCACTCAGTACCGTCCCAGCAACTTCCTTGAGATTGCCGGTCTGTACTTTGCCGAGAATGCTTATATCTACCTGGCCAAGGGTTCCACCTATTCCATCGCTCCTCAGGTGCGCAACAACATCATCAGCGTAACGAAGAGCTACTTTATGGATTTTGGTCGCGGCAACAACCCCGGCATCGTTTTCGAGAATAACCGTGTGCTCCGCGGCAAGACCATTGCCAGCGTCGGCGGCTTCATGGATTGTGAGATCCGTAACAACTATTTTGATCTTTCTATGTATAACGATACCGACAGCATGGACGAAAAGACCATCTCTGCAAGCATGCTGTATATCAGCTCCTTCACCCTGCCCACCACCGGCACCGTTGCACTGATCGAAGGCAACTACTTCGAAAACTGCGCCGGTATCGTCCGTCATGACCGTGGTTACACCGGTTACAACAACTGCACCTATTCCTTGCAGATCCGTAACAACCGGATCGCCAACGTGGTAGAGGGCACTTATCTGATCCGTAACCGTTACTACTCCATGCAGTCCTTGCCCGGCATTACCATCGAGTTCACCGGCAACTCCGTTGCAGGCATCCCCGACGGTACCACCCTCTTCCAGTTGCCCTACAGCGATACCCAGTTCAACCTGAACAGATATCGTTACATGGTCGATATCAACAACAACTCCTTTGATATGCCTACCGGCGCCACCTTCCTGAACGCCGAGATGGCCGGTGTGGTGGATGCGACCAACAACATCTTCACCAACGGCATCGATATGAGCCAGATCACCCATAAGGACGATTGCGAGATCCTGCTCTATCCCTACAAGACCTCTGCGGACGGCGAAGAGATCGGCGCTGCCAAGATCCTTGGTATCCGTGATACCGTGACCGCTAACGGCACCTATTCCGGTAGCGTCATCGAGGCTGAAAAGAAGGTCGTTTACGATCTGACCGGCGCCGATGTCGATAAGCTGGATCTGGCCTCTCTGCTGAAGCTCAGCGAAGGCTGTACCTTTAATGTTTATAAGGAAGCAACTCTTGAGACCAAGGTGAACTCCAATGCGGTCTACCTGGACGGTCACGAGACCGAGCGTTATATCGTAGTGACCGCTGCAGACGGCGCTTCCTCCCTCTATACCATGAAGATCGCCCGTGAGTACGGCACCAAGGCCGAGTTGCAGAGTGTGACCGTCAATGCCGGTAGCCTGCTGGCCGAGGTAACTCAGCCTGCCGCAAACCGCTTCGTGGTCGATATCAAGAATGCCGACCTGGCCTTCCTGACCTACGATCTGAATGTTTCCGCCGGCGCAACCTGCGAGCTGTATGCGGACTATACCGCTAATAAGGCTCTGGAGGATCTGGGCGATTATATCCCCTACGGTGGCTATTCCATCGACGTACTGGTCAAGTCCGAAGACGGCCTGGTCGAAAATCTCTACACCGTAGAGTTCAAGCGTTCCAAGTCTGCTCTGTATGATCCCAGCGTTGTGGGCATCTCCGTTCCTGCAGACGGTCAGTGGGCTCTGCGTCCTCTGGACGGACTGTGGCTGTACTACTTCTGCGATGGCCTGACCAACGAGAAGGCCTTCGAGTTGGAGACCACCCCCGGCGCCACCTACGCTATTTACTCCGATGCGGCGCTGACCAAGCTGGTCTCTTCCCCGAGTGATGTAAAAGCTCTGACCCTGAAGCCCGGCGTCAATACCTTCTATGTGAAGGTGACCGATGACGGCGCTACCAACGTGGTCTACTTCGAGATCGTCAACGAGACCCTTTCCTCCGATGCTTCCATCGAGGGTATCTACGGTAACCAGCCCACCATCATCGGCGAGGATATCTCCCTGGTCATCGGTGGTAACAGCGTTTCCATGACCTTCACCACCTCCAACGAGTATGCGGTCTGCGAGGTTTATGCCGATGAGGCTTGCAAGCTTCCCGTCGCCTATACCACCGTCGAGACCCCCGATCTGTACTCCGACCGTGTGGCCGAGTCCAGAACCTTCAACCTCGAAACCGTTCTTGCTAAGTCCGTTTACTACGTGAAGTGTATCGCCGAGGATGGCGTTACCACCCGCAACTATAAACTGAACCTTTCCAAGATCACTACCGAGACCACCTATGTGGACGTTGCCGCAAACGCTTGGTACGCTTCTTATGTAGACGAAGCTTCCACCGCCGGTATCCTGGCAGGTGAGTCCTCTGCGGCCGGTCAGCTCTTCCGCCCGACCGACAATACCACCCGTGAAGAGATCGCAGTCATCATGGCTCGTCTGCTCGGTATCAACGGCACCGCTTATGCCGACGTGAAGCTGGACTATAAGGATGAGGCTAAGATCTCCGAGTGGGCTCTGAACTACGTTAAGGTTTGTAAGTATAACGGCCTGATGGGCGGCTCCGGCGAGAAGGACGGTATCTACTTCTATCCCGCCAAGAGCATCACCCGTGAGGAAGTAATGGTCATTTTCGCCAGAATGTTTGAGCTGGATGGCAAGGCTGATCTCTCTGCCTTCAAGGATGCTTCCGCGGTATCCGATTGGGCAAAAGAGGGCGTGCAGGCTGTGGTTAAGTCCGGTCTGATCAACGGCGACCAGGGCTACCTCAACCCCAAGGCTCCCACCACCCGCGCCGAGATCGCAACCATCGTAACCAGAGCGTTGGATTTCTGATGAACTAAATGAGACGGCAGATCTTCGGATCTGCCGTCTTTTCTTTTTATAGATAAAGGAAAAAACGCTGTTTGTTGAGGTTGAACAAACAGTACCCTCGCTTTTTGTGCTCCTTTTACAATGTAATGTTACAGTTATGTTACAATTTGTTCAAACCTCTTGCAAACGCTTGCTGTTACGCTATAATAGAAATCGGAAAGGATCCCGTCTTAGGGAGCCTTAAGATCATTACCGTCGCAAGTAACAGTGCGGGGCGGTAACGGTTTTCCCTCTCCTAAATGCCGTGCTGCAGCACGGCATTTCTCTCCGGCTTGCAGTATTAAACGAAAGGAGCGATGCAATCCGATCCCGAAAATTTCATGGCAAGCGACAAGGGAAAGTTTTTGTAATAATTTTATAATTTTTTTAAAATTATGGTTGAAATTTTGCGAGTTTTCTATTATTATAATAATAGAATTGGATATCTTTGTAATATCCGGAAAGAAAGGAGCGATTGATCTTGAAAAAGTTTTGCAAGATCCTGGCTGTGATCATGGCGGTTTTGATGCTGGTCACCATGGCAACAGCTTGTAAGAACAGCGACGAAGATGAATTCGGCGATGTTTTTGAAAGTGGCACCGATATCGGCGGTGAGACCACCGGCGACACCACGACCGGCGGTAACGACACCACCACCGGCGGTGACGGCACCACCACCGGCGGTGACGGCACCACCAGCGGTAACACCACCACAAGCGGTAACACCACCACAAGCGGTAACACCACCACGAGCGGTAACAACACCACCACGAGCGGTAACACCACCACCGGCAGCACCACCACGACCGCACCCAGCACTCAGGAAGAGGCTAATCAGAACTATGATGCTTCCATGAAGTACGATATGTCCAACAACCCCCTGTTGTACGAAGGTAAGAAGGAAAACACCGAGTTTTCTCTGAACTTCGATCTGGACACCACCGGCTTTGTAAAGAACAACGTTAAGATCGCTGATCTGAAGGGCAAGACCTTGAACCTGATCACCGGCGTTATGTACAGCTGCTGGGAGTTCAAGAACGCCAAGGGTGAGTACGTCGGCGAGTGGGACTGGTTCGATGAGTGTAAGAACCTCTACGGTCTGAACGTGAAGTACACCAAGTCCCGTTTCGATAAGGCGGACCAGCAGGCTCTGACCTACATGAACGCAGGTAAGGCTCTGGATATCATCGCCACCCACGTAGGCGGCTTCCCCAAGTACCTGAACCTGTCCAGAGCGTTGGATCCCTATATCAACATCCAGAACATCGGCAACTCTCCCGGCGTATGCGAAATGACCCTGGAGCAGACCAAGTGGGGCGGTACCTATCGTTGTATGTCCGCCATCGGCGCAGTTAACGTGCTGTGGTATAATCAGTCCCTGGTGGAGCAGTTTAACCTGCAGGATCCCCATAAGCTGTGGCAAGAGGATAAGTGGGACTGGGATGCTTTCGCTTCCTTCATGAAGTCCATCCCCAAAACCACTCCCGAGGGTAAGGAACTCTATGCTTACCGTCAGTGCGGTAGTGATATGAAGTATTCCTGGCCCTTGACCAACGGCTGTGGCGATATCGAGATCGATACCACGTCCAGCGAGCCCAACCTGATCAACAACTGGTTGGATGAGCGTACCATGGCTGCCCGTGAGTTCATCTCCGGCGTATTCAAGAGCATCAACTACGGTGGCTCCTTCAGCAACCTGTACTCCGACGGTACTTTGATGATGTCCGACGCCTATAACATGAACCCCAACTTTGATAATACCGACTACGGTAAGGCTCATAAGTATAACTGGGTGCCCTTCCCCAAGGCAACCACCTCTACCGGTCGTTACGTTGCCTTCAACTACGGCTTCACCCAGATGCTGGCCAAGAAGATGAAGGTTGAGTCCAACGCTCCCTACGCCGTGAAGTTTATGGAGCTCTGGGCAAACCGCTTCACCGAGGCAAACTACGACTTCTTCAGCCAGAACACCAGTATTGCAATGGATTACGCTGCTAAGAAGGAACACTTCGAGTTCTGCGTAAACAACACCTACTTCGGCGTACAGATGAACGAGTGGGATATGGTTACCGGTGATAACAAGACCATCTTTAACCAGTTCTCCAAGTCCTTCACCAATTCTCAGTACAACATCGTTACCGAAAGTAATGCAACCAAGAATATCGTTGAGCAGGCGATCAAGGATTGCCTGGCATACGGTCTCTAATGAGAATAAGAACCCCTCTTTTCGAAGAGGGGTTCTTATTTTATTTTTTTGTAACATTTTTATAAATTAATATTGAAATTTTGCAAATTATCTATTATAATGTAAGAGAAAGAATGGGATATTTTTAGAATATCCAAAATCAGAAAGGAGAGATTGATCTTGAAAAAATTCTGCAAGATCATGGCTGTGATCATGGCTGTCCTGATGCTGGTCACCATGGCAACAGCGTGCAAAAGCAGCGACGAAGATGAGTTTGGCGATGTTTTTGAAAGTGGCACCGATATCGGCGGTGAGACCACCGGCGACACCA